>NZ_CP065424.1:100000-170000 GCF_017809215.1 Heyndrickxia oleronia | reverse complement strand
GTCTACGACCTCATACTTAATCGCCCTATTCAGACTCGCTTTCGCTACGGCTCCGCCTCTTCAGCTTAACCTTGCATGAAATCGTAACTCGCCGGTTCATTCTACAAAAGGCACGCTATCACCCTGCATAAAGCATAGGGCTCTAACTATTTGTAGGCACACGGTTTCAGGTTCTCTTTCACTCCCCTCCCGGGGTGCTTTTCACCTTTCCCTCACGGTACTGGTTCACTATCGGTCACTAGGGAGTATTTAGCCTTGGGAGATGGTCCTCCCTGCTTCCGACGGGATTTCACGTGTCCCGCCGTACTCAGGATCCACTCTGGAGGGTACGAAGTTTCAACTACAGGGTTGTTACCTTCTTTGACGGGCCTTTCCAGACCTCTTCATTTACTCCGTTCCTTTGTAACTCCGTATAGAGTGTCCTACAACCCCAAGAGGCAAGCCTCTTGGTTTGGGCTTCTTCCGTTTCGCTCGCCGCTACTCAGGAAATCGCAATTGCTTTCTCTTCCTCCGGGTACTTAGATGTTTCAGTTCCCCGGGTCTGCCTTCCTTACTCTATGTATTCAAGTAAGGATACTACCCCATTACGGGCAGTGGGTTCCCCCATTCGGAAATCTCCGGATCAAAGCTCGCTTACAGCTCCCCGAAGCATATCGGTGTTAGTCCCGTCCTTCATCGGCTCCTAGTGCCAAGGCATTCACCGTGCGCCCTTACTAACTTAACCTACGGCCAATGATAAGCTTCGAATCTCTTCGTCAACTCACTCATTCGCATCCTCACGTATGTGTAATACGCTACGGTGCTCCTTCGTTCGTTTCCTAGATCTTCTCGCTTCTCCTTGCCCTTTCAGTTTAAAAACTACTTAATGGATTCATCCATAAAGTGGCGATTCTCGGTTATTACTTGGTTACTTCTTAATATTATCTAGTTTTCAAGGAACAATCCGGCGAATGATAAGCTTCGAATCTCTTCGTCAGCGCACTCACTCACATCCTCACGTATGTTTATACGTTCCGGTGCTCGTTCGCTTGCTTCCTCGACCTTCTTGCTTCTAATTCACCTCTATTAAACTGAAAGGATTAACCTTTCAAAACTGAACAAAACAGAAGACGTCTGAACCACGTAAGTGGTTTTCCATATTCCTTAGAAAGGAGGTGATCCAGCCGCACCTTCCGATACGGCTACCTTGTTACGACTTCACCCCAATCATCTGTCCCACCTTCGGCGGCTGGCTCCAAAAGGTTACCTCACCGACTTCGGGTGTTACAAACTCTCGTGGTGTGACGGGCGGTGTGTACAAGGCCCGGGAACGTATTCACCGCGGCATGCTGATCCGCGATTACTAGCGATTCCGGCTTCATGTAGGCGAGTTGCAGCCTACAATCCGAACTGAGAATGGTTTTATGGGATTGGCTAAACCTCGCGGTCTTGCAGCCCTTTGTACCATCCATTGTAGCACGTGTGTAGCCCAGGTCATAAGGGGCATGATGATTTGACGTCATCCCCACCTTCCTCCGGTTTGTCACCGGCAGTCACCTTAGAGTGCCCAACTGAATGCTGGCAACTAAGGTCAAGGGTTGCGCCGTTGCGGGACTTAACCCAACATCTCACGACACGAGCTGACGACAACCATGCACCACCTGTCACTCCTGTCCCCGAAGGGAAATCCCTATCTCTAGGGAGGTCAAGAGGATGTCAAGACCTGGTAAGGTTCTTCGCGTTGCTTCGAATTAAACCACATGCTCCACCGCTTGTGCGGGCCCCCGTCAATTCCTTTGAGTTTCAGCCTTGCGGCCGTACTCCCCAGGCGGAGTGCTTAATGCGTTAGCTGCAGCACTAAAGGGCGGAAACCCTCTAACACTTAGCACTCATCGTTTACGGCGTGGACTACCAGGGTATCTAATCCTGTTCGCTCCCCACGCTTTCGCGCCTCAGCGTCAGTTACAGACCAGAGAGTCGCCTTCGCCACTGGTGTTCCTCCACATCTCTACGCATTTCACCGCTACACGTGGAATTCCACTCTCCTCTTCTGCACTCAAGTCTCCCAGTTTCCAATGGCCGCTTGCGGTTGAGCCGCAAGATTTCACATCAGACTTAAGAAACCGCCTGCGCGCGCTTTACGCCCAATAATTCCGGACAACGCTTGCCACCTACGTATTACCGCGGCTGCTGGCACGTAGTTAGCCGTGGCTTTCTGGTTAGGTACCGTCAAGGTACCGCCCTATTCGAACGATACTTGTTCTTCCCTAACAACAGAGTTTTACGATCCGAAAACCTTCATCACTCACGCGGCGTTGCTCCGTCAGACTTTCGTCCATTGCGGAAGATTCCCTACTGCTGCCTCCCGTAGGAGTCTGGGCCGTGTCTCAGTCCCAGTGTGGCCGATCACCCTCTCAAGTCGGCTACGCATCGTTGCCTTGGTGAGCCGTTACCTCACCAACTAGCTAATGCGCCGCGGGTCCATCTGTAAGTGATAGCCGAGGCCATCTTTCAATTCTCCCTCATGCGAAGAAAAAAGTTATCCGGTATTAGCCCCGGTTTCCCGGAGTTATCCCAGTCTTACAGGCAGGTTACCCACGTGTTACTCACCCGTCCGCCGCTAATCATCAGGGAGCAAGCTCCCGTCAGATTCGCTCGACTTGCATGTATTAGGCACGCCGCCAGCGTTCGTCCTGAGCCAGGATCAAACTCTCCAAAAAGATGTTTGATATAGCTCTTTATAAATAAAAGTAATTCATTGACGTTTCGTTTTGTTCAGTTTTCAAAGATCAATTATTTTTCAAAAGCAACTTTTATAATATATCACTTCTGAACTTCCTTGTCAACAACTTTTTTAACGTTGTTAACGACATATATTAATATACCAGGATATTAAATTTTGGTCAACCCTTTTTTTCTCTCTCCCTTTAATTTTTTTATCTCTACATTTTTTCTTTCTTCTTTGTATCTATTATATAGTTCATGCATTCATTATGAGGTGCCACACGAGTAAACAGTGAAAATAAAATTTTATACCTCTCCTTCATCGCTCGCTTTACAATATGGTCAATTCGTTCGTCCTCTAAATCATATAAAATTTCATCCATCTCTCTTTTTAATAAATACTGAATTTCTAATTTTTCTTTTTCATGAATTATTATCCCGAACAATCTATTCAACCCCTTTTTTATAGTAAACGTAGTTTTTTCCAAAATTACCGGATTTATGAGAAAAAAATTTATAGTCATAAATAATAAATGGCCAAGCATACATTTCAATAAGGACTTGTCTATCAAATAAAATATTTACAACAAAAAGGAGATTGCTGAGGTAGGGGGAGATACATTGAATTTTTTTATGATTTTGAGTGGGAAAAGATTAAAAAATTTTTTATTTATTGCATTACTATCGTTATTTACTGCCCTTTTCTTTTATTCACAAACTACTTCACAGGTTGCTGTATTTTCAACCAATGAAGGTCCCAAAGCGATCTATAAGGGGGAAAAAGGAATTGCTTTGACCTTTAATATAGGTTGGGGGGACCAAAAGGCCGAACCGATTATTGATACTCTTGTGAAACATAACGTAAAATCAGCTACATTCTTCTTGTCTGGTTCTTGGGCTGAGCGCCATCCGGACATAGTTGATAAAATTATAAAAAGTGGATATGAAATTGGTAGTCTTGGATATGCCTATGAGGATTACACTGATTTAGAAACAGAAAAAATCCGCAAAGACATAGTAAAAGCACAAGAGGTATTTAAAAAGTTGAATGTGAAAAATATTAAGCTTCTTCGAGCACCTACAGGTCATTTTGATAAAAAGACTTTAAAAGTTGCTGAACAATTAAATTTAACTGTTGTCCATTGGAGTATTAATTCAGAAGACTGGACGAACCCAGGAGTCCATCAGATTGTAAAAAATATTGAAAAGGCAAAAAATGGAGATATTATCCTTATGCATGCATCAGATGCAGCAAATCAAACAGAAAAAGCTTTGCCATCTGTTATTGAATCACTTCATAAACGAGGGACATTTACAAATGTTTCAGATATGATCGCAAATGGAAAGGTAAAAACCACACTCATCAACTAAAATCATTTAAAAAGCAAAACGCTCAAAGTATATTTACATTCATTAGAATGTTTTCCAACACGAATGATTATAATAAAAAAGACGGTCTCAACAGAAATAATACCGTTGGGACCATCTTTTTTATTTTTTCTTTTTGTTATTAGATTTCTTAGCTGTAGTTGGCGCATTAGACTTATTTTTCTTCTCGTTTAAGATCGCTCGTTCCTCTTCGGATCGTTTTAAATATTTCGGAAGCATTAGTATTTGATAAGCATTACAAATAACGAGAGGGAATAACATTAAATACACCCAGCTTTTTTCGTTTACACGTAATACAGGAATCCATTCTAAAATGGTTACAACGACCATAAAAAATAGGGCAGGAATGAAAGTCGTTCTTTTTCCCTGCTGTGATTTAAAATAAGCAACAATTAATCCAGCAATTAATATAAATATCGCCAATGCGATATAAGGAACTAAACTTTCATTTGGCTTCGCAAATTTTTCAAATCGGAAATAAATTAAATCGAATAATGCAAAAATCGTTAAGACAAGTTGAACTCCATTCCATAAAGTTGCTGATCGAAAAATACCTAATCCGAATTGGTGAATAGTCAAATAAGCGAAATAACCAACTTGACTAATTACACTAAAAATGAGCCCGACCCCAATTAACCATATAAAAGTAGATAAAATGGATCCAATCTTAAAATGAATAAAATAGTCCTGAAATTCACTCCAACGAATAATAAATCCTAAGACACCGGTTGTTAAACCACCCCATGCTAATGTCGTAAAAAATAATCTTACCCAATTTCTGCTTGTCAATGGGATATCCTCCAATAATTATCATAATTAAGCCACATGCTTAAAAACTTCATCTTTTTTGATTTTACCAAGCACTGTATGAAAAATCTAGAAATTACCCCCTTATTGAATAATTCTTTTCGTTAGAACCATATTAACTATATAAGACATCTTTATAGGGGAGAGCTTTTCCTATGAAAAAAATAGTTATCCTACTTTTATGCTGTACATTCCTTTCCGCTTGCTCGGGTAATCCAGGAAGCGAGCAAATGGATTATGACAAAACAAAGAAAATGATTGTTGATATACTTAAAACCGATGAGGGAAAAAAAGCCATACAAGAAATCTTGACCGATACACAAATGAAACAAAAGCTAATTATGGATCAAGCTGTAGTGACTGATACAATTGAAAAAACATTAGTATCAGAAAAGGGAAATGAATTTTGGAAAAAATCCTTTAAGGATCCTGAATTTGCAAAATCCTTTGCTACAGGAATGAAAAAGCAGAACGAAGAGTTACTAAAAAAATTAATGAAGGATCCCGAATACCAAGGAATGATGATAGATATTTTAAAAGATCCAGAATATCAAAAGGAAATGCAGGATTTACTTAAAAGCAAGGATTTCCGAAAACACATTCAATCAACCATCGAAGATACACTCGAGAGCCCTCTCTTTAAAGCAAAAATACAAGAAACATTGTTGAAGGCTGCTAAAGAAATGGAAGGTAACCAAGGATCCCAGAAACAAGGTCAAAATGGCAGTGGTGGAGGAACGCAAGGCGGTGGAGGTGGGCAAGGTACTTAATTTCACCGTCTCTTTAACAGAAAATAAGGGTGCCATCCAATATGGTACCCTTATTTATTTTGCTTTGGCTTTATTTATTAAGTAGATCAATCATTTTCTTTGCAATATCTCCATAAATTTTACCCAACTTATGGTCTGCTGCATAAATTGAAGGTGCAAAGTCTTCCTCATCCCAATCAGGTTGTTGTAATGGTAACTGACCTAGTAGCTCCGTACGTAGTTCTTCAGCTAACTTTTCTCCTCCACCACGTCCAAATACATATTCACGTTCACCAGTAACCTTACTTTCAAAATAAGACATATTTTCAATAACACCTAAAATTTCATGGTCTGTTTTTAAGGCCATAGCGCCCGCTCGTGCCGCCACAAATGCAGCTGTCGGATGTGGAGTGGTAACAATAACCTCTTTACAGTGTGGCAACATCGTATGTAAGTCTAATGCTACATCACCTGTTCCAGGAGGAAGGTCAAGTAATAAATAATCTAATTCTCCCCATTCCACTTCACTGAAGAAGTTATTAAGCATTTTTCCTAACATAGGTCCACGCCATATAACAGGTGCATTATCTTCTACAAAAAATCCCATAGAGATGACTTTTACGCCTAGTCTTTCAACAGGAATAATCCGATCCCCCCGTACGACTGGACGATTGGTGACTCCCATCATATCTGGGACACTAAAACCATAAATATCTGCATCAATAAGCCCCACCTTTTTTCCTTGACGAGCAAGAGAAACAGCCAAATTTACTGAAACAGTTGATTTACCTACTCCACCTTTTCCGCTTGCAACTGCAATAAAGGTTGTTTTATTTGTTGGTGATAATAGGTTATTATTTTCTTCTGCTGGCATGGAGCCTCTAAATTTCTGTAATACCTCTTCAGGAAGCTCAGCAAATCGAATACCTACTGTTTTAGCCCCTGCCTCTTTTAGTGTATTTACTACTAGTGTTTGCATTTGCAATTGTTCACTTGTCCCAGTTTTGGCTATGGCAAGCTTAACACTTACATGTTCTTTCTCTTCCTTTACCTTAATTTCTAAAATGCCGTTTGTGTCTTCTAATGTTTTATGTAGGAAAGGATCTTGTATACCTTTTAATAGATTAAATACCTGCTGCTCTGTTATCACTTCAAACACCATCCTTGATGTGAATTCGGTTACACCCCTACAGTATATCATAATTTCATTTAATAAGCGGTGTTAATGATCGAATCATCAATCAAATTGAAAAGGCTGTTTTCGTATCGTTTGTTGCTTTTGTAAATACCCAACTGCAGGTAGAGTTTGCAACTCTTTCCTTTGAGAAATGAAAGATATAGCGGTCTTCAACCGATAGTTATGAATTAAAACTTTCCTTACATACACAATGTTTGAGAAAGAGCCAATTAAAAAGGCAATCGAGACCATGTCGATTACCCTACTTTAAATCCTTTTCATTTGAAAAGTATCTCATAATTCCATTATAGATCGATGCCGAGACCTTTTCCTGATATTTATCACTTTTTAAATTCTCACGTTCAGTTGGATTTGATAAAAAACCAACCTCTACTAATGCACCCGGTTTTTTTGCATTTTTTACAATATAAATATTTTTAAGAAGCTTTGCTTCTCGGTCAGTATTTTCAAGATTTCTTATTAATTCACTCTGGATGAATTTTGCTAATCGTTTATTTTCGATTAAATGTGGCGAATAAAAAGTTTGTGCCCCGCTCCATCTAGGTGAAGGAATAGAATTAAGATGAATGCTTAAATATAGATCAGCTTCGGATTCATTGATCATATCTAGTCGCGTTCTTAAATCCTCAACTTTTCTTCTACTTATTCCTTTTGTTTCAGGATCTGCTAAGTCACTATCATCCTCTCTCGTCATCATGACAAGAGCACCCTGCTCCTGTAAATATTCCTTAATTTTTTTTGAAATGCTTAAAGCAATATCCTTTTCAAGTGCATCTTCATCTCCAGCCCCACCGTCGGGCCCACCATGCCCTGGATCTAAAATAATTACTTTTCCTGACAAAGGCAGATTCCACGATTCCCATGTATCCCTCTGGAAAAATTGAAATTGAAAGAGCAAAAATAAAAGTAAGGCTCCTAAAATAAAACTGATGACTTTGATCTTCCGCTTCATCCATAACCTTCCCTTCCCATTCTTCTATTCCAAAGATATGGGACAAGGTACAGGTTTAGAACATAAAATTAATGAAGTCTAAGCTTTCTTCTTTGCTCGCCCTTTGTGAAACCTTCCATCCACCAAATATCAACAAATCGTTCACAGGAATAATATATCGATTCTTGGATGAAGCCTTGATCGCCAAATTTCCAATACAGCCAAAAATTATAAAGAGTATCGGTTAAATGTCTAATTTCATTTTCACAGCGCTTCTTTGCCTGCTCAATAGATTCTCCGTAATGACCAAAACGACTATACTGTCCTCCTAATAAAAATGCCTCAATGGCTACATCATAACAGCCTTCCTCTACACCTTGTTGTAACCATAATCCACCTTCAATTCTCTCTGAACCAAAGTATTCCTGGACACTTTTCTTTAAGCTTTGTATTGATAACTCTTTTAAGAGTTTTCTTTCATACTTGATCTGTCTTTCCCTTCTTTTTGCATTAAAGCTTGTAATTACATTCATTCAATTTCACTCCTCCCATTACCTATTTTTCAACTAACCCCTCTTTCTAATTCACCTTATAAGCGTCAATCATTACCATATAAAGAAAAGCTTGTACTTACCCCATGAGCAGAGATGTAGAGTGTTTTTCATATTCTAGAGGAATCGACATAAACTAAGGAAGGACATTTAGATAGGAGACGTTATTATGAGATGCTTATTATTCATTCTTTGTCTTACGTTAATCTCACTACAAAGCCATTTTGAAGTACTAGCAGATTCGAAAGGACGCTTTGATTTTGAAAAAACAGGACGAGTCTTCTGGGAGGTACATTCAAAGGAAAAATTGGTAGCACTCACATTTGATGATGGACCTCATCCACTTTATACACCACAGATTTTAGATATATTAGCAAAATACGACGCAAGAGCCACATTTTTTGTAATTGGTAAGAACGCTGAAAAGTATCCAGACATTATAAGAAAACAAGTGGATGCAGGTCATGAGATAGCGAATCATACCTACCAACATGATTATGATATACATGTTTCTGCAACAAAATTAGAACAGGAAATCAAAAAGACCTCCAACATTATATACAGCATTACTGGATATACCCCATCTCTCTTTCGTCCTGTTGGAGGATACTACAACGATACTATCGTTAAAACAGCTCTAAAAAACGATAATTATGTCATTATGTGGGGGTGGCATCAGGATACAAAAGATTGGAGTCAGCCCGGTACAAAGAAGATTATTCATAATGTGATTTCAGATACAAAGCCAGGAGATATTATTCTTCTTCATGATTCTGGAGGAAACCGAACACAAACAGTAGAAGCTTTAGATAAAATTTTAGCTGTGTTCAAAAAGGAAGGGTACGAATGTGTGACCGTATCAGAATTACTGTATAGAACTCAACCCACTCTACCGGTGTCACTTCGAATTTTCTTACACTTTTAAACAAGAAGTTTTCGTATCGTTTGTTGCTTTTGTAAATAAATACCCATTGTAGTTCAGTTAATCAACACTCGTTTTTTTTATTGAAGGTAAAACTACACACATAACTAGATAATCTTCACCTTCCTATAATGCATGAATACTTTAGCTATGGGAGGTGACAAAATGAAAGGGATATATATGGATGATCCCTCTCAAAGAGATCAACTCAATGAATGGGAAAAAGAAACACTTATGAAATTTTCGAAAAAAATGAAAGACAAATCAAAACCCTTTCCATGCATCCCTGCCACCATTGGGTTCTCACTAAACCAATTACGATACTGCTTTATCGGTGACCCGAGAGAAACAACCACAATACATGAACTTGCAAAAATATTAAGTACGTACTCTGAAATTTCAAGGGAGATTGGAAATTACACATCACTTATCGTCTTTTTTGAAACGTCTGAGGATTTAAAAGCAACATATACAGTTCAAGATTATGAACAATTATTTTGGCAACATCTTAACAGCTTAAATAGAATGGACCATATGGATTGGCCTATAGAGATACCTAATGATCCACATCATCCCTATTGGGAATTTTGCTACAATGGGGAGAAGTATTTTATGTACTGCGCTACACCAGCACATGAAAAGCGACAAAGTAGACACTTTGATGGAATGATGCTTGCCATCACTCCACACTGGGTTCTCCAAGAATTTAATCAATTGCCGACACGTGCAAAAGGAATCACAAAACAGATTCGAAAGAGGCTTTTAAAATATGATTCCATCGGAGTACACCCTGATTTAAATAGCTTTGGATCTAAAAATAATTATGAATGGAAACAGTATTATCTTCGTGACGATAATACAACATTATCGAAATGTCCATTTCATCAAGCAAATAACTTTCCAAAGCTTGAAAAAAATTAATATTATTCATAATAAGCCCCTGTAGTCGCATCTACAGGGGGCTTTTTAGTTGGTTTTCTTAAAAGAGCTTTCTTTTTATTTAGGCTGTTTTTGTATAGTTTTTTGCCTTTTGTAAAAGCAACAGAGCCTATGACCTATGCAAATCCCATTTATCCAGATATAAATTCAACTGAATTGTAAAATATGGAAAATTCCTAGAATCCTTCATTTATCGATGTTACTATTTTAAAGGTAGAGGCTTATAAATACATATGAAGTTATTTTATAAATCACTAGGAGGTAGAAATGAAACAAGAGCTTATTGAGCAATTGAACGAGTGGCATGAAGCAGACAAACATCAGCAAATTGTCGATTTGCTTTCAACAATTACTGATGAAGAACGGGATTATGAATCGATCAGCCTTTTGGGCAGGGCCTATAACAATTTGGGGCATTACGAAGAAGCGCTCTCCCAATTTGATAAAATTTCTGAGGCTGGCAAACAGGATTCTATCTGGCATTATCGGGTAGGCTATGCTCTTTATTATTTAAAGCGATATGAGGAAGCAGCTCAAATTTTCAGCAGGTCTGCTCAATTAGAGCCTGATGTTCAAAGTACGGAATACTTTTTAAGACAGAGCATTCATAAAGCAGAGAAGCAGAAAATAGAAGAAATCCGGCTTGCCAAGAAGAAAACTTCCATGGAACGTGGCGGTTCAGTAAAGGAAAAGGTTCTTTTTTCTGATATGTTTTTAGCTGATTTCTGGGAGGACAGCGAGTATGCAAGAGAATCTTATCAATCTGAGCTACCTACGGATGAACTAATTGATTCGATCGAGAAAGAGCTTGGTTACAAGCTTCCATCCTCTTATATTCATCTGATGAAGCATCAGAATGGCGGGGTGCCGAAGAACACCAACTTTCCAACATCGGAGCCAACTTCCTGGGCGGAGGATCATATTGCCATTACAGGGATTATGGGAATTGGTCGCGAGAAACGCTATTCACTGTGTGGGGATCTGGGTAGTTCGTTTATGATTGAGGAGTGGGGATATCCTGACATTGGCGTGGTGATCTGTGATTGTCCTTCAGCCGGTCATGATATCGTCATGTTAGACTACCGAGCATGCGGTAAAGATGGTGAACCTGAAGTTATTCATGTCGATCAAGAAGATGATTATGAGATTACCTTCCTTGCCGAGAATTTTGAGGAGTTTATAAAAGGCTTAGTTAGCGAAGAACAATATGATACTTCTGAAGAAGATAAAGAAGAAGACCTGGATAAAGTAGCACACGGTAAATTTTCTCCACTGCTGGAGGAGCTGTGCTGTCGGGTAACCGAAGTCGATCAGGTTGAACAGAAAATCCGCAGTATATGTACACGGATTGTCGAAGAGAAAGGCCATTTTTCTTTTCATGCAGATGAATTATCGTATGTCATGTATGATGTGCAGTTTTGGTTATATACGAAGTCTTATCCAGGCACCAGTCGCGAACAATATGCGGCATCCTACCAGAACATAATTGCTTTTGGCGGAGAATTCAGCCAAGGCGGATATGCTCCCTCCTTCATTACAGATTGGCTTGACCACCGCATCAAGGAAGGACGGATTGTACAGAATCACGGGATTATTCGGTTTACCGATTCATATGAAGAGGAAGTAATGAATAGGTTAAAAGAAGCCTAATCTAAGATCAAGTTGCAGATCACGTTCATGCCTACTAATGAAAAGAGCTCGCTTTCAAAGCGAGCTCTTCTTCTTTGGTTCCCTTTTGGTCTTTATCATTCATTTTTTAGTGGCGGTTCGTTCCGCTCTAATCTTTCATTCAGTGCAACAGCAAGTTCTTTAAAACGTTTCTCCTCTTCCGTGTTCAACTGATCACAAGAATGATCCCTATCCATCCAATAATCCCCGTCCAACAATTCATACATGTCAAGAAGTGTAATCTCTGGAGTGGCTGGATTATAAAAACGGACAGCATCGGTTCCGGGCCATCATCCCAGTTATATTCGTTCACAATGGCATGTAATAATTCCGGAGAATTTATTCCTTCTATCTTATCGCACATCTTATTCTGAGACTCCTCATACAAAACCTCATCAACAAGCTTTTGCTCCTCCAGTGTCAGAGATAGGCGAACGGCTCCTTTGGTTGCGAGCAGTAGGTCAGCGAGCTTTTTATCTTTCCGGGCTGCATTCCAAGCTGTAGCTAATATGCCCAGTGGCGAGTCCAGTTTGGCCCCAGCTTCGACGAGCTTTAACAGCGCTTCAATTTGCTTAAACTTTACAGCTTTTTTAAGTGGTGTATCACCAAGTTTATCTTGTGCCTCAAGCTCTGCTCCATGCTCAATCAATATTTCTATCGCCTGAACAGGCAATCGATTGGTCAAAAAAAGCATTAGCGGTGTTCTCCCCCGCTCGTCTCGTTCATTTACATCCAGTTCAGATGCTGCCTTCTGTACCAGTGAAAGATCATCTGTCTTACTAACTTCCTTCCAATTCAAGAGTACTCCCCCTCTACATATGTCCCGCTTCTTCAAGCTGACTTCCTATGACTTCAGCATGTTTAAGAAGTACCCAATGATTAACTTCGTCGTATCCAGATACTTCGGCGGTCACTCGATAGCTTGGGTACATCCATTCAACAGGGGTTGCAATTTTTAAGGCGGATGTGTTCGTTATACCTATGGCCGGGGTTTCCATTAAGTTAATCAAAGTACCTTGTGGAAAAAAAGCTTCTATATACCCCTCCACTCGAGTCCCAACAGGAAACAGAGTTTTGGTTCGACGCCAGTCTTCCAAACCGAGTTGAAGCTGCTCGTACCACAGTTTCTCGAACTCCGCCTGATTAATCTCCTTGTAATATGATTCCTGCGCATTCAGTGGATGTTCTGCCAGCATGAAATGATAGGAATCATGCTTTCGATTCGATGTGATACACGTCCCATCATCATGATAAACCATCTGTCTATATGCCACACCGTCGATATCAATTTCAAAATACCAGGTCCCCATCCCTTGCTCCTGTATATCTTTTAAATATTTCAAAACAGTCACTCCAATCGGATGAGAGGATCAAGGATGGTTGATACTCATCAATATATCCATTGTAATCTTTTCGGGTTAGGTCGGTAATATAATCCACAGTTCTGCTTTTCCAGTATAAGTAATCCAATAACAATAAATTAGCCACTGACCTTTATGCAGGAATACAGTGCTATAAGTAGGAAGGGCTTTGTAACTTTTATTTCTATGAATATTCATCAAGTCGTTATTTTTAATCATCGGCAATTAAGCAGAGTTAGATAAATCCGTCTTCTGGTTCACCAACCTCAAATCCTACTAATTTTGTCGTTTCCAATTTAAAATTCTCTATCCAAGAACTCCACTCACTATTACTCATCTGTGCATAAAATGATAATCCACTTGGTTCAACAGAGGCCATAATAAAGACCTCATCATCTTCCTGACCGAACCAATAGGGAATTCCATTTTTATATCCTATCCAACCCGGCATACTCTCATATATAGTAATTACTTTATCCCATACTTCATCAGGTAGGTAATACCATATATTTAGATTGCATTTTTGAGAGTGTATGTTACTCATTTGTGTCCCTCCTTAGCTTTAAAAGAACTACTATAATGGAACACGACTAAAAGCGATGTTCTCCCTTGGTGTAGCTTGCAGAAAAACTAGCGGCCAATGAGGAAATCTCTTTTCATTTTACTTTTCTCCACTTTATTATATTTGTTACATGTCCGTTTATTATTACGTCGTTGAATATCCACGTATATAACGTATCATCAATTTTCGAAGAGCATCTAAGTCTGCCTCCATTACAGGCCTTCTATTTCGTTTGCTCTATTCTATAAATTTCATTTTGATTCAACCAACTCTTCCAATTAAATACAAGGAGAAATCCTATATTGTATAATTCTTCGTGAAATCCTCGAATTCCTTCACATTTAAGCATATACCGTTTTTCTTCTTCACTAATCAATGCAGCTAATTTATGTAAAAAAAAAAAAAAAATGAAGCACTCCAATATGGAAGATTTCAAACCTTCTCAATCTGTGAAACAAAAGAGAAAAGCACCTGTAATGGATCCAGTGAAACCAATCTTTGATAAATAGCTCTTGAAGGATTCAAAGAAGAAAAAGAAATATCGACGGACGAAAAAAAGAATGCACGATCTGTTGGTTAAGGAACTTGAACTCGAGGGTTCTGCAATTTCGGATCCCCGGGAGTATGTATTGAAACGGATACAAGAACGGTTAGCTTCCGCTCGAAGCAAAGTTGGGAACGTCATAGGTGAATATTGGGGATACGATGGATATTTACACTCACATCACAGAAGATACAGACAGTAATTTGAGTAGGCCTTTGATGAGTTACTTGAACAAAGACACCATTAGTAAAAATGTTTATATAAAAATGCCCATTTGGGGATAATCTCCAAATGGGCGAAAGCCTTGATACAACAAGGTTTTAACGTTTTGAGAAATATACAGATAAATTCTAAGTGCATTGAATACATCGTAATTCATTAATATCAACATTTTGGGAATTGTTATATGGATAAAAGTGTATGAAAAAGGATTGAAATTGACATTACTTGAACCAATTTGAACTAAAGTGATTGATGTTAGTTGAATACACTATTAACTTGCTTTCCAGAATAGGGCGTTGTTTGTTCCACAATCGCGCCCTATTACGGCAAATAATGTTGGCAACACACTTTGTCAACATTAGAACAGTAGGGAGATGATAATTTGATAACTATGAAAACATCGAAACACGAAATACATAAAGCCCAGTGGCAGGATCTGATCAGGGAACAAAGTGCGAGTGATTTATCAAAGAAGTCCAGAGCCAGGCACCTAACTTATTAGCTTTATAATCCGAGTCTGGCACCTACTTCTGCATACTCTATATCTTTTCTTTCTGCATTCCAATTACCCCCTGTTTGTCCGTCCCATATCGCTCCTGTTTCAACGAAACCGACAGACGCAAACAACTTCCGGACGGCTTCGTTTACCATCCAATATGATGTAGCAACTGCATCGGCTTTTCCTTGTGGAAACGACTTTATGTAATCAATAACTTTCATCATTGCTTGTTTGCCAAATCCTTTGCCTTGATGCTTTTTATCAATCATAAAGCGATTAAGTCCATAAGTATATTTATCTCCATATTTTTCACATAAAATTGAACTTTCCGCCAGTTTGTAAAATCCAATATCGACATATCCTATGACTTCATCATTGTTGCATATAGCGAAGATCATAGGAGGTTTTTCGTCGTTGAGTATCTTTACATAGGCTTTAGCCAAACAATATATGCTGGAATCCACATTTCCTTTCTGCTCATCTGTTATACTTAACTTCAACACTGCCTCAAAATTATCGTGGGTAATCTTTCTTAATTCAATCATTTTTCTTCCCTACTTTCGAAAATATAAATTTAAGTCCATTAACGACACTTCCACAGGAGTGCCGTGTACCAAATAAATCTAAATAAAGTGTACACGAAATCCCCATCTAATAGCAGGTGGGGATTATTTTACGCTTACCAACGATGTACAAACCCCCTTATTCCAAGAATAGCGCCCGCACAGGGAACTTGACCGTTTCATGATTGGTCGACATGAACGATACACAATGAAATCTTTAATAGAATTTATTGAAAAACACTCGGTTTAATTTATTAACAGTTGATAAGATGCAAGGTTCGGAATACAATACAGTTGTATTCAACTAGCATCTATCAACTATTTTTTTGAAGGGAATTGATAGTATGGCTAGTATTATAAAAAGAGGGAAATCATATCGAGCACAAGTTTCTCTATACAAACATGGTAAACACAAAAAACTTTCTAAAACTTTTCCGACAAAAAGAGAAGCCGAACTTTGGGCTTTAGAAATGGAATTAGCGAAAGGAGAAGGTAAAGAACCTGCCCACAGAACAACAACATTTGCTGATTTCTTCGAGAACTGGATTTATCTTGTAAAGGTAAATGACGTTAAAGAATCGACATTTCAAAATTATGTTCGTACTTTGGGAGTTATTAGAAACCTATTTCAGGATATCCAATTAAAAGATTTAAATGATATTGTTGTTCAGAAGAAAATAGATGAATATGCCAAGACACATTCTCGAAAAACAATACATGAGGTGCTTCTAAAAATAAAAACATCATTACGTGATGCATATGCTCGTGATTATATTGCAAATGATTTTGCTCGTTTGGTAAAAACACGTGGAGAAAACCCACCTAAAAGAAACAAAGCTTTATCTATAACTGACTTTAAAAAGCTTCGTAATTACCTTTTACAGCATCCTGAAGATGAATTTAACTTACTTGTATTACTTGCATTAGAAACAGGTATGCGACGTGGAGAGCTACTAGCAATTCGACCGGAGAACCTTTACGAATACAGCCCTTATGAATACGGAATAGAAGTTAGACATTCGATCAGTCCTACTTCTGATGACACCTCATTAAAGACACAGAATGCTAAACGTGATGTTTCTATCAACAAAGAAGTGTATGAGCTTAATCGTCATATTCCAGTTAAAGACAATGGTTATATTTTCGGCTTTGGTGGCTTTAAACAATCGGAACAATTAGCCGAGTTATTAACGGAATTAAACATTAAAAGAACTACCTTTACGGTTTAAGAGATACGCATGCATCGTTTTTATTTGCTCAGATATAGATATTGCTTATGTATCCAAACAATTAGGACATATAAATATACAAACCACACAAAATTATTATCTAGAATTAATGCCAGAAAAAAAGCACCAGCAAGATGCCGATGCTTTAAATCTGTTAAGTGCTTTATAAGGTACAAGTTGATTTGAACCAACTTGAACCAAAAAAACTTTGTAAACGTTGATGCAATAAGGAATTGATTAACGTTTTGAGAACTGAGGTGCACGACGAGCGCCTTTAAGACCGTATTTTTTACGTTCTTTCATACGAGCGTCACGTGTTAATAATCCTGCACGTTTTAAAGTTGTGCGGTATTCAGGATCAGCTTGCAATAATGCACGAGCGATACCATGACGGATTGCTCCAGCTTGACCTGTGAAACCACCACCATTAACATTAACTAAAACATCATAATTACCTAAAGTTTCAGTTGCGTTTAATGGTTGTTTAATTACTTCGATTAAAGCTGCGAATGGAATGTAGTCTGCTACATCACGATTATTGATAACGATTTTTCCGTTACCAGGAACTAAACGTACACGCGCTACAGAGCTTTTACGACGTCCTGTACCGTAATATTGAACTTGTGCCAAAATAATACCCTCCCTTATTAATTATCCGCGAAGTTCGTACACTTCTGGTTTTTGTGCTTCATGCTTATGCTCTGCTCCAGCATATACATGTAATTTTTTGATCATTTGACGACCTAAAGATCCTTTTGGAAGCATGCCTTTAATTGCTAATTCAAGCATTTTCGTAGGATAGTTTGTACGCATTTCACCTGCAGTACGAGTTTTTAAACCGCCTGCAAATTGAGTGTGACGGTAATAAATTTTATCAGATAATTTTTTACCAGTTAATTCGATTTTTGAAGCATTTAAAATGATGACATGATCACCAGTATCAACATGCGGTGTGAATGTTGGTTTATGTTTACCACGTAAAATAGATGCTACTTCACTTGCTAAACGACCTAAAGTTTTACCTTCAGCATCCACAACGTACCATTTACGTTCTACAGTATTAGCATTAGCCATATAAGTACGCATTGAGTTACCCTCCTAAAATAAAAAATTAAATTCTACCGTATTTATTTTTACACAGATAAGTTTCCGGGGCTTATTTGTGGGGTTAAATAACATACCATAGGTAATAATATCTTTTTATTAAGTCAATGTCAAGAAGATGTTACACCTGGATTAGTTGTTTTAGCACTAGCTAAGAAGACTAGTTTCTTCTAACTCGTATGAAAAGCCGCATTAGACTTTCCTAAAAAGAAAAAAAACTTTAAATATTTCCAGGAAAATCCGTTATTTAACATATCGATAAAATATGTTGAGGATAGCTGGAAATGGAAACTAAACAATTTACTCGTAGTAAACCTTCCACAAATACAGTCCTTGAGAAGGAGCTGTTTTTCCAGCATTTACCCGATTTTTTTTCTCGAGTATTATAGGAACTTCTTCAGGATTTCTTTTTCCAATACCAACTTCTAACAACGTTCCCATTAGAATTCGTACCATATTATAAAGAAAACCATTTCCAACAAACCTAACCTCTAATTCATGATTTGACCGAATAAAGCTGATTTCATTAATGGTTCGAACACGATCTATTACTTCTGTCTTTGCTGAACAAAAACTCGTAAAATCATGTGTCCCAATTAAATATTGACTCGCTTGCCTCATTTGATCCTCATTTATTTCATAAGGAAAATGATATGCATAATTCCTGCTAAACGGGTCCCGTATCTTTCCAGTATAAACCTTATACCGATATTCCTTCTGAATAACTGAATATCTTGCATGGAAATCAGAAGTTACCTCTTCAATATGTTGAACGGATATATCGTCAGGTAACGCACTATTTAAAACAATGGGCCATCGGTCAATAGGAATATTATAAGGAGAATCAAAATGAATCACTTGCCCCACTGCATGAACCCCTGCATCCGTCCTTCCTGAACCCGTTACATGGATATCCTCATCCTTATGAATACGTTTTAACGCCGCTTCAAGCTCTCCCTGTACCGTTCGACCTTTTGGCTGAATTTGATACCCTGAAAATCCTGAACCATCATAGGCGATTGTACATTTATATCTAAGCATGGCTCTTCCCTCACGCTCTAAAAATAATTAAAACTCCTGCTAAGGCAAATAGAATGAATAAGACTACCCAATCAGCCTTTTTCCAAGCTAGTAATCGAAACTTCGTTCTGCCTTCTCCCCCTCGGTATCCTCTTGCCTCCATTGCAATCGCTAATTCCTCAGCACGTTTAAACGAGCTAATGAAAAGTGGGATAAGTAAAGGAATAATTGCCTTTACTCGATCTTTAATAGGACCACCAGAGAAGTCCACTCCTCTTGCCATTTGTGCCTTCATTATCTTATCTGTTTCATCCATTAATGTAGGAATAAAGCGCAATGAAATAGACATCATCAAAGCAAGCTCATGAACAGGAAATTTTATTTTCTTTAAAGGATGTAATAAAGTTTCTAATCCATCCGTTAATGAAATTGGTGTTGTTGTTAATGTCATCAAGGAAGTTACGAAAATTAATAGCATAAAGCGGAGAGAAATAAAAACCCCTTGCCTTACACCTTCTTCATAGATTTTTACAAAGCCTAAATGAAAAATCAAACTACCTTGTTTTGTAAAGAAAAGATGTAAAAACAAGGTAAATAGAATTAACCATAGTATCGGCTTCAATCCTTTTAAAAAGAAACTAAAGGGTATTTTAGAAAGCAAAATAAGAAGAATGGTAAAGACCACTAAAATCCCATAAGTTACTAAGTTATTAGCTAAAAACACTATACAAATAAAAGCAAAGACAAAAATCAATTTAGAACGTGGATCAAGTCGATGGATCATCGAATCTGTCGGAACATAACGACCAATAATCATTTTCTCCATCATGGTCGTTCACCCCTAATGTTGAACTCCTTGAGAACACTCGCTAGTTCCTCAATCGTTAAGCAAGTTTTTCCGAGCCGTTTGTTCATTCTTTCTTCAAGCAAATATTGAAAATGGACAACATCGGGCACGTTCAATCCTAATGAAATTAATTCATCTGGAT
Source organism: Heyndrickxia oleronia (assembly GCF_017809215.1). Classification (GTDB taxonomy): domain Bacteria; phylum Bacillota; class Bacilli; order Bacillales; family Bacillaceae_C; genus Heyndrickxia; species Heyndrickxia oleronia. The sequence continues at coordinate 150,050 of NZ_CP065424.1, read as the reverse complement.
TTGAAAAAATATCTCTAGGTGTCCCTCTACGTTTAATCTCCCCTTGATGCATGATAACAAGTTCATCTGCATACTTCGCTGCGTCCTCCATACTATGGGTGACAAGTACAGTTGACAGGCCCTTTTCCTTATGAAGTTGATAAAACATATCCATAATTTCTTTTCGACCCCTTGGGTCTAATCCTGCAGTTGGTTCATCAAGAACTAATACATCAGGATCCATTGCTAAAACCCCAGCAATTGCCACACGGCGCATCTGCCCACCTGATAAATCAAATGGTGATTTTGACAAAGTCTCTTCAGTTAAACCAACCTGAACAATTAATTCCTTTGCACGCTTTATTGCCTCATCCTTACTCACACCAAAGTTCATCGGTCCAAAGCATATATCCTTTTCAACAGTCTCCTCAAATAGTTGATGCTCCGGAAATTGAAAAACAATTCCTACCTTTTGACGAACATGACGAAGTGCCTTTTCCTTTTTATCTGAATGAATCACTGTTTCCCCAATTTTTACTATGCCATTAGTTGGCTGTAATAGAGCATTTAAGTGCTGTAAAAGGGTGGACTTACCAGATCCAGTATGTCCAATAATTGCAATAAATTTTCCTGAAGGGATAGTGAGATTGATATTTTTGATAGCTAGTCTTTCAAAAGGTGTATTTGCCTGATATCTGTACTCTACTTGTTCAAGTGTAATGTCCATAGTGCATCCACCAATTCATTTTCCGTTAAGTAATTTTTCTCTAATGTAAACCCTTGTTTCTCTAACTCTTTGCCCATTTTAATTGAAAAGGGAATATCTAATCCTAGCTCAATTAATTCTTCTTGCATTTGGAAGATCTCCATCGGAGTTCCTTCGTTATAAACTTCACCTTTATTTAACACAACAATGCGATCAGCCTTTGATGCTTCTTCCAGATCATGTGTAATGGATATAACCGTTAGTCCTAATTCCTCTTTCAACTCAAATATCGTCTCCAAAACCTCTTTACGCCCCTTAGGATCAAGCATAGAAGTGGCCTCGTCCAAAATGATTACTTTGGGCTGTAGAGCAATGACTCCAGCAATAGCTACCCTTTGTTTTTGTCCACCTGATAAATGGTGTGGCTCTTGATCGAGAAACGAATGCATATTTACTCTTTCCAAGGCATGATTTACTCTCTCCACCATAATATTTTGTGGGACCCCGTTATTTTCCAAACCAAAAGCCACATCATCTTGTACAGTTGTTCCAACAAACTGATTATCAGGATTTTGAAAAACCATACCTATTTGTTTTCTAATCTCCCACACTGTTTCTTCTGTTAATGGAAGAGTATCTATCCTAACTTCCCCTTTTTCTGGATAGTGCAGACCATTAAGCATCTTAGCCAAAGTTGACTTGCCTGAGCCATTATGCCCCACAATCGCTAACCATTCCCCTTCATTGATGGATAATGATATATCTTTTAGAACATATGGATCTTGTCCTGGATAACGATAGAAAACATGTTCAATAGAAATAATCTGTCTCACCATTTCCAAGCCCCCTTACAACAAGATAATCATCTATAAATGCAATAACTATTTTTCTCCTCATTTTTAAAGATATCACTGACTCGACTTGTCGATAAGATGAAACAAACTTATATCAGTTGTATTAAGATGCCTACCCTCATGAACAACAACCTAATCAAAAATACCCTTAATAAAGATACAAAATAAAAAAGCCTGCACCCCTCTCCTGGGGAAATCAACACTTCCCTGGTCACAAACTTCTCTATATAAATAGAGATGGAGAGGGATGCAAGGAGCTAGACGTAATAGACAATGTCTACCCATCGTAACACTCTATTAGCTTCAATACATCGCATTATTTAAATTCATGTTTGAATAATGAATTTACATAAATCTAGTTTTACAAAATTCTAGAAATGAGTTTTGTAAAAAAAAGGGCATAGAAGCAGTTATAACTAACTGTCCTGCCCTTTTAGAATAAATATTTTATTACACTAATTCAATAATTACTACTGGTGCACCGTCACCACGACGAGGTCCAAGTTTCATGATACGAGTATATCCACCTTGGCGTTCTTGATAACGTGGAGCGATATCAGCGAATAATTTTTGAACAGCATCTTGGTTTGTTTCTGCATTTGCAATTTCATGACGAATGTATGCAGCAGCTTGACGACGTGCATGAAGATCACCACGTTTACCAAGAGTAATCATTTTCTCAACAACTGAGCGTAACTCTTTCGCACGAGCTTCAGTCGTTTCGATGCGCTCGTTGATGATAAGATCTGTTGTTAAATCGCGAAGTAACGCTTTACGTTGCGCACTAGTACGTCCTAGTTTTCTGTAAGACATGAAGTTTCCCTCCCTTGTTGAAGTTATTATATTTTATATCGTAATATCAATCGTCTTTACGTAAGCCTAAGCCAAGTTCATCTAACTTTGCTTTTACTTCCTCTAAAGACTTACGACCTAAGTTACGTACCTTCATCATATCTTCTTCAGTCTTATTAGCTAATTCCTGAACAGTATTGATTCCTGCACGTTTTAGGCAGTTGTAAGAACGAACGGAGAGATCAAGCTCTTCAATAGTCATCTCAAGAACTTTTTCCTTCTGATCTTCTTCTTTTTCAACCATGATTTCAGCATTTTGTGCTTCATCAGTTAATCCAACGAAAATATTTAAGTGCTCAGTAAGAATTTTTGCACCAAGGGATATTGCTTCCTTTGGACCAATGCTTCCATCTGTCCATACATCAAGTGAAAGCTTATCAAAGTTTGACACTTGACCTACACGTGTATTTTCAACTTGATAGTTGACACGTTGTACAGGTGTATAAATGGAATCAATCGGAATCACACCAATTGGAAGATCTTCGCGTTTATTCTGTTCAGCAGGTGTATAACCGCGACCAGTTACAGCTGACATACGCATGCGGAAGTGAGCATTTTTTCCAAGCGTAGCAATATAAAGATCCGGATTAAGAATTTCTACATCGCTATCATGTGTAATATCTGCTGCTGTTACGACTCCTTCTCCTTGCACATTAATTTCAAGCGTCTTTTCTTCGTCAGAGTATATTTTCAATGCTAGCTTTTTAATGTTTAGAATAATTGATGTTACATCTTCAACGACGCCTTCAATTGTTGAGAACTCATGCATGACACCATCTATTTGAATAGACGTGACAGCTGCACCTGGAAGTGAGGATAGTAGGATACGACGTAAGGAGTTACCCAAAGTAGTACCATATCCACGCTCAAGTGGCTCTACGACGAACTTTCCAAAACTTGCGTCATCGTTGACCTCAACCGTTTCAATTTTTGGCTTTTCGATTTCAATCATTCAATTTACCCTCCTTCAAAACGTCGAAACCCCGGCAAGACAAATTTTTATCGACCTAACCGAAATTCCCCATGTTTACATTCCCGTTTGTGCACAACAACTGGATTAATCATTTCTGTTTTGAAAATTTATGCATATCATATCCCATTATTGACATGGATACAAATTCTATACAGAAAAAATTAAACACGGCGGCGTTTTGGTGGGCGGCAACCATTATGAGGTACCGGCGTAACATCTTTAATAGCTGTTACTTCAAGACCAGCAGCTTGAAGCGCACGAATAGCAGCTTCACGACCTGCACCAGGTCCTTTAACAGTTACTTCAAGAGTTTTCATTCCATGTTCCATAGATGCTTTAGCTGCAGTTTCAGCTGCCATTTGAGCTGCAAATGGAGTAGATTTACGAGAACCTTTGAAACCTAGAGCACCGGCACTAGACCATGAAAGAGCATTACCATGAGAATCTGTAATAGTTACAATTGTATTATTAAATGTAGAACGAATGTGTGCAATACCTGTTTCTATATTCTTTTTCACACGACGTTTACGAGTGTTTGTTTTACGTGCCATACGACTATGAAACCTCCTTTACTTATTATTTCTTTTTACCTGCTACAGTCTTACGAGGACCTTTACGAGTACGTGCATTGTTTTTCGTGTTTTGTCCACGAACTGGTAATCCACGACGATGACGAAGACCACGGTAAGAACCGATTTCCATTAAACGTTTGATGTTTAAAGAAACTTCACGACGAAGGTCACCTTCTACCTTCAATTTGTCAATGATATCACGAATTTTATTTAACTCTTCTTCAGTTAAATCACGAACACGAGTATCTTCAGATACACCCGCTTCGGCTAAGATTTTTTGGGCAGTTGGTTTACCAATACCATAGACATAAGTTAAAGAGATCACTACACGTTTATCACGTGGAATGTCTACACCTGCAATACGTGCCATAAAATATGCGCACCTCCTTCATTATTATCCTTGTTTTTGTTTATGTTTAGGGTTTTCACAAATAACCATTACTTTACCATTTCTGCGAATGATTTTACACTTTTCACAAATTGGTTTGACTGATGGTCTGACTTTCATCTGTTTTACCTCCTTAACAGTACGGAGTGCATTATTATTTGAAACGATACGTAATTCTACCGCGCGTTAAATCATATGGAGAAAGTTCAACTGTCACTTTATCTCCAGGTAAAATTCGAATAAAATGCATTCTTATTTTTCCGGAAACATGTGCGAGAACAGTGTGGCCATTCTCTAATTCTACTTTAAACATTGCATTTGGCAATGTTTCACTAACAGTACCTTCAACCTCGATAACATCGTCTTTCGCCATCGAACCCGTCTCCCTTCTTCTTACATTTATGGACTATAAACTTATACCACTTTTACGCGAGTGCCTATGGTAGGCGGTCCATAATGAGGTAATAGTGGGTCTTCATGTAATTCTTGACCAATCCCATGTCCGGCATACTCGCGAACGATAGAAAAGCCATGATTTTCTACAAATGTTTGAATCGCATGAGAGATGTTCGAAAGACGCACACCAGGCTTTAACTCATTTAAGCCAAGATAGAGAATCCTCTGTCACATCCGCGAGCATCCCGCGTCTCTTCATCTATTTTACCAACAGGATATATACATATAGAGTCAGAATAACAACTATACTCCATTCATATCTATTGTTAAAATGTCACCTTCATTTAGCGTAAATGACCTGGAATTATCGTGCAATAATCCTAAATAAGACTTAGAACAAATACCACGTCAACCATTATACCCTTTATATGAAGGAATTGCATCAAACTTGCGAATAAATTTTTCAGCAATTACATCCAATTATTATAAACCCTATTATTTAATAGGATCAAGTAATACATCGATGTCTGCAAAAACCTTATTGATGTCCTGTTCGCCATCAATCGTTTTTAAATAGCCTTTTTCCGCATAATAATCAAGAAGAGGTTGAGTTTGCTTTATATTGACTTCTAAACGATTTTGAACAGTTTCTTCATTATCGTCAGCGCGTTGATAAAGTTCACCGCCACAACGATCACAAACACCAGCTTCTTTTGGTGGATTAAATTCAAGATGATAAGTTGCACCACAATTTTTACAAATGCGACGACCTGTAAGTCTTCCCATCAAAATATCTTTATCCACACTGATATTAATGCAGTAGTCTATTTTTTTGTTTAAGTCTTGAAGAATTGCTTCTAAAGCTTCTGCTTGTGGAACTGTTCTTGGAAATCCATCTAGCAAAAAGCCTTTTTGACAATCATCTTTACTTAAACGCTCACGGACAATACCAATTGTTACTTCGTCAGGAACGAGTTCACCTTTGTCCATAAACGATTTTGCTTGTAAGCCGAGTTCTGTTCCTTCTTTCATAGCAGCACGGAACATATCTCCAGTTGAGATATGAGGGATTGCATACTTATCTACGATTTTTTCGGCTTGTGTTCCTTTACCGGCACCGGGAAGGCCCATTAAGACTAAATTCACCAGTACTTCCCCCTCAGACTCTTCATTTAGTTTTAGGAACATAATTTGTTCCTAAAACTATAGTTTATTTTATAAAGCCTTTATAATGACGTTTCACAAGTTGAGATTCTAATTGTTTCATTGTATCAAGAGCTACACCGACAACGACTAGTAAACTCGTTCCACCAATTTGTGCGGCTTGTGGCAAGCCAGCAACACTTGTAAAGAAAATTGGAAGGATTGATATAATAGCTAAGAATATAGAACCAATAAATGTTAAACGATATAACACCGATGTTAAATATTCTTTCGTATTCTTACCAGGACGAATACCAGGGATATAACCGCCTTGCTTTTTGAGGTTATCCGCCATCTGCTCAGGATTCACTTGTACGAACGCATAGAAATATGTGAAAGCGACAATTAACGCAACATAGATAATCATCCCAACTGGTTTCGTATAGTCAAAGACCCATTGAATGGTATCTGTAACACCATTGGATCCAAAAAAGGATGCAATCGTTCTAGGAGCAATGATAAACGAAACAGCAAAGATTACTGGAATAACACCTGCTGCATTTACTTTTAATGGTAAGTGTGTCGATTGACCGCCCACAGGATTACGACCTGCTAGACGTTGTGCATATTGAATAGGAATTTTTCTTAATGCCTGTTGAATAAATACAACGGCAACGATAATTGCTAATACAACTAACACAATAAGTAGTAAAACAACAATTTTTATGAATAGCTGATTCCCAGCATTACTTAGCTGTTGTTCAAAAATTTGACGGACAACTGAAGGGATACGGGCAACGATACCAGCCAAGATAATAATAGAAATACCATTTCCTACACCTTTAGCTGTAATCTCTTCACCAACCCACATTAAAAAGGCCGTACCAGCTGTTAATACAACGGCAATGGTCAAATATGTTCCTATACCAGGATTACTTATCAATTGACCCTGTGTCATTGAATTAAATCCATATGACATACCAAGAGCTTCGATGAATCCAAGGACAATAGTGAAGTATCTAGTAAATTGTGCTAACTTACGTCGACCAACTTCCCCTTGCTTTGACCATTCAGTAAATTTTGGAACAACATCCATTTGTAATAGCTGAATGATAATTGATGCTGTGATATAAGGCATGATACCCATGGCAAAGATGGAGAACTGATACAACGCTCCACCACCAAAAGTATTTAAAATACTAAAAAAGCCAGAAGTATCATTTGCCTCTAATGCACGAGCATCTACACCAGGAACTGGGATAAATGTCCCTATCCTAAACACAATTAACATTAAAAGGGTGAATATAATTTTTTTCCTTATATCACCCACACGCATAAAATTGGAGATTGTCTTTAGCATTAAATCACCTCAGTTTGTCCGCCAGCAGCTTCGATAGCTTCTTTAGCAGCAGAGGAGAATTTGTGAGCTTTGACTGTTAATTTTTTCTCAAGCTTACCATTTGCAAGAATTTTAATTCCTGCTTTCTCTTTGCTTACTACTCCTGTTTCAATAAGAAGAACCGGTGTGATTTCAGTACCATCTTCAAAACGATTAAGAGCATCTAGATTCACGATTGCATAATCTTTACGGTTAATGTTTGTGAAACCGCGTTTTGGTAGACGACGGAATAAAGGTGTTTGACCACCTTCAAAGCCAGGACGTACTCCACCGCCAGAACGAGCATTTTGTCCTTTATGACCTTTACCAGCAGTTTTTCCATTACCTGAACCAATACCACGACCCACACGATTACGCTCTTTACGAGAACCTTCAGCAGGTTTTAATTCATGAAGTTTCATTGTCGGCACCTCCTTGTATAAGTAAATTCTATTACTGTTCTTTTACTGTTACGAGATGAGCAACTTTATTGACCATACCTCGAATTGCGGCATTATCTTCATGCTCAACAGTTTGATTCGTTTTGCGCAAACCAAGAGCCTTAACTGTTTCACGCTGATCTTGTGGACGACCAATCAAGCTGCGAGTGAGGGTAATTGCTAATTTGTTTGCCATTAAAATCCCTCCTTATCCTAACAGTTCTTCTACTGATTTATTACGTAATTTAGCAACTTCTTCAACACGTTTTAATTGTTTAATACCGTCGATAGTAGCACGGATCATGTTAATTGGAGTATTTGAACCAAGTGATTTAGATGTAATATCTGCAACCCCACCTAATTCTAATACCGCACGAACAGGACCACCAGCAATAACTCCAGTACCCGGAGAACCTGGTTTCATTAGAATTTGACCAGCACCGAAGCGGCCAATAACTTCATGTGGAATAGTAGTTCCAACAATAGTTACTTCTACTAAGTTTTTCTTTGCATCTTCAACCGCTTTACGAATTGCATCAGGTACTTCTTGAGCTTTACCAGTACCAAAGCCTACATGACCATTTCTGTCACCTACAACTACAAGTGCTGAGAAACGGAAACGACGTCCACCTTTAACAACTTTTGCAACACGGTTAACTGTAACAACGCGTTCTTCTAACTCAAGTTTGTTAGGATCAATATGACGCATCTATTTGTCCCTCCTTTTTCTATTAAAATTCTAAGCCGTTTTCACGAGCTGCATCTGCAAGAGCTTTAATACGTCCATGATAGAGGTATCCACCACGATCAAACACGACAGCTTTAAAGCCTTTGTCAACTGCACGCTTAGCAATCAATTCGCCCACTTTTTGAGCTGCATCAATATTGCTGTTAGATTCAAGGTTTAAATCTTTATCTAATGTAGAAGCACTAGCTAAAGTTACACCATTTAAATCATCGATCAACTGAGCGTAAATGTTTTTGTTAGAACGATATACGTTTAAACGAGGACGAGTCGATGTACCACTTAATTTAGAACGTACACGAGCATGTCTTTTCTTACGTACCTTATTTTTATCTGGCTTAGTGATCACCCGAGGTCACTCCTTTCTTATTGCTTACGCTGCATTACTTACCAGTTTTACCTTCTTTTCTACGTACATATTCGCCTTCATAACGAATTCCTTTTCCTTTATAAGGTTCAGGCGGACGAACACCACGGATATTAGCAGCTAGTGCACCTACGCGCTCTTTGCTAGTACCTTTTACAATAACTTTTGTATTTGAAGGAACTTCGATTTCAAGACCTTCTTCTGCTTCGAATTCAACTGGGTGAGAATAACCTACGTTAAGAACAAGTTTTGAACCTTGTTTTTGGGCACGATATCCAACCCCGATTAATTCTAAAGATTTTTCGAATCCTTTTGAAACACCCTCAACCATATTCGCTAATAACGCACGAGTTGTACCGTGTAATGCACGATGCTCTTTATTATCAGTTGGACGAGTAATGTTAATTACGTTCTCTTCGATATTGATTGTAATGTCAGGGTTAAAGCTGCGAGTAAGCTCGCCTTTAGGACCCTTAACAGTAACATGATTTCCGTCTAATGTAACAGTTACACCAGAAGGAATTTCAATAGGTTTTTTACCTACACGTGACATTCTTTTGCACCTCCATTCATGCCTTTATATTACCAAACGTATGCTAATACTTCTCCGCCAACTTGTTTGTTACGAGCGTCTTTATCAGTTAAAACGCCTTGAGAAGTAGAAACGATTGCGATTCCAAGACCGTTAAGTACTTTAGGAACCTCATTCGCTTTTGCATATACGCGTAAACCAGGTTTACTAATACGCTTAATACCAGTGATTACACGCTCATTGTTTGCACCATATTTCAAGAAGATCCGAATGATTCCTTGTTTGTTATCTTCGATAAATTCAACATCACGAACAAAACCTTCGCGCTTTAGAATTTCAGCAACTTCTTTTTTGATTTTAGAAGCAGGAACTTCTAATTTTTCGTGACGTACCATGTTCGCATTACGAATACGAGTAAGCAAATCTGCAATTGGATCTGTCATTACCATAATATTAACCTCCTTCCCAATTTAGGGTTTACCAACTAGCTTTTTTGACGCCTGGAATTTGACCCTTGTATGCAAGTTCACGGAAACAAATACGGCAAAGTTTGAATTTGCGAATTACAGAGTGTGGACGGCCACAACGTTCGCAACGTGTGTAAGCTTGCACTTCAAACTTTGGTGTGCGCTTTTGTTTCACGATCATAGATTTTTTAGCCACGTTTTCGCCTCCCTTTTAGCGATTACTTTTGGAATGGCATTCCGAATTGTGTTAATAGTTCACGAGCTTCTTCGTCTGTATTAGCAGTTGTTACGATAACGATATCCATACCACGTACTTTACTTACTTTATCGTAATCAATCTCAGGGAAGATAAGCTGTTCTTTTACTCCAAGTGTATAGTTTCCACGACCATCAAATGATTTCTTTGAGATCCCGCGGAAGTCACGTACACGTGGTAGAGAAACTGAAATTAGTTTATCTAAAAATTGATACATGCGTTCGCCACGAAGTGTAACTTTCGCACCGATAGGCATACCTTCACGAAGACGGAAGCCTGCAATAGAATTTTTCGCTTTTGTTACAACTGGTTTTTGACCAGTGATGATTGATAGTTCTTCAACAGCATTATCTAATACTTTTGCGTTTTGAACTGCATCACCAACACCCATGTTGATAACGATTTTTTCAATTTTTGGTACTTGCATTACTGATTTATAATTGAACTTGCTCATTAAAGCAGGTGTCAATTCTTTTTCAAATTTTTCCTTTAGGCGGTTCATGTCGTGTACCTCCCTTCATTTAAAGACTATTTATCTAAAACTTCACCAGATTTTTTAGCTACACGTACTTTCTTACCGTTAACTTCTTGATATCCAACACGTGTTGGTTCGTTTGTTTTAGGGTCTAATAACATTACATTAGAAACGTGAATAGCTGCTTCAAAGTTAACAATTCCACCTTGTGGATTAGCTTGTGAAGGCTTAGAGTGCTTTTTCACGATGTTTACACCTTCAACGATTACACGGTCTTTTTTAGGAAAAGCTGCTAGGATCACACCTGTTTTCCCTTTATCTTTACCAGTGATAACCATCACTTTATCGCCTTTTTTAACATGCATCTTAATCGCACCTCCTTGGTTTACGAATCATTTATAATTAAAGAACTTCCGGAGCTAAGGATACGATTTTCATAAAGTTGTTGTTACGAAGTTCACGAGCAACTGGTCCGAAGATACGAGTTCCACGAGGGCTCTTATCATCACGGATAATTACACATGCATTTTCATCAAAACGAATATAAGATCCATCCGGACGGCGGACACCACTCTTAGTACGAACAACTACAGCCTTAACAACTTCACCTTTTTTAACAACGCCTCCTGGTGTTGCTTGTTTCACTGTACATACGATAATATCACCGATATTAGCAGTCTTACGTCCAGATCCACCTAAAACTTTGATTGTTAAAACTTCTCTTGCACCAGAGTTGTCAGCAACTTTTAAACGAGATTCTTGTTGAATCATTATGGTTTACCTCCCTTCGGAAATAGTATCCGAAACATTTATTAGATAATAACAGCCTTCTCAACGACTTCAACAAGACGGAAACGTTTTGTCGCTGATAGTGGGCGTGTTTCCATAATGCGAACGATATCGCCGATTTTTGCTTCATTTTGCTCATCGTGTGCTTTAAACTTCTTAGAGTATTTCACGCGTTTGCCGTAAAGTGAGTGCTTTTTATATGTTTCTACAAGAACAGTGATTGTTTTATCCATTTTGTCAGATACAACACGTCCTGTATAAACTTTACGTTGGTTCCGTTCACTCATTTTCAGAAAACCTCCTCTCTTTATCGATTGTTTACGCCGATCTCTCTCTCACGGATTACTGTTTTCATACGAGCAATCGCCTTACGTACTTCACGGATGCGAGCTGTATTTTCAAGTTGTCCAGTAGCTAACTGGAAACGTAGATTAAATAGTTCTTCTTTAAGAGATTTTACTTTTTGTTCAATTTCGGCAGTGGTTAAATCACGAATTTCATTAGCCTTCATTTGTTTCACCACCAATTTCTTCTCGTTTTACAAACTTACATTTGATTGGAAGTTTATGTGATGCAAGACGAAGTGCTTCACGAGCTACCTCTTCAGATACTCCAGCAATTTCAAACATAATTTTACCTGGCTTTACAACTGCTACCCAACCTTCAGGTGCCCCTTTACCGGAACCCATACGTACTTCTAAAGGTTTTGCAGTATATGGCTTGTGAGGGAAGATTTTAATCCACACTTTACCGCCACGTTTCATATAACGTGTCATTGCAATACGAGCAGCTTCAATTTGTCTGTTTGTAATCCAAGAAGCTTCAACTGCTTGTAATCCATATTCACCAAATGCTACTTCAGTGCCACCTTTAGCACGTCCACGCATTTTCCCACGATGTTCGCGGCGATATTTTACGCGTTTAGGTAATAACATGATTATTTTCCTCCTTCCTCAGATTTTTTCTTCGCAGGAAGAACCTCTCCACGGTAGATCCAAACTTTTACTCCAAGTTTACCGTAAGTTGTGTCTGCTTCTGCATGTGCATAATCAATATCAGCACGAAGTGTATGAAGTGGAACTGTTCCTTCGCTGTAATGTTCAGCACGCGCAATATCTGCTCCACCAAGACGTCCAGAAACTTGTGTTTTGATTCCTTTTGCACCAGCACGCATCGCACGTTGGATTGCTTGCTTTTGAGCACGACGGAAAGATACACGGTTTTCTAATTGACGAGCAATATTTTCAGCTACTAATTTCGCATCGATATCAGCTTTTTTGATTTCAACGATATTGATGTGTACACGTTTGCCAGTTAATGAATTTAGTGCTTTTCTTAAAGCTTCTACTTCAGTACCACCTTTACCGATAACCATTCCTGGTTTTGCAGTACGGATTGTAATGTTGATACGATTCGCAGCACGTTCGATTTCAACACCAGATACAGAAGCATCGCTTAAGCGTTTTTCGATATATTTACGTACCTTTAAGTCTTCATGTAAAAGATCTGCATAGTCTTTTTCAGCGTACCATTTAGATTCCCAGTCACGAATAACTCCGATACGTAAACCTATAGGATTTACTTTTTGACCCACGAATTATCCCTCCTTCTTTTCTGATACCACAACTGTAATGTGGCTAGTACGTTTAAGGATTTGGCTTGCACGTCCTTGTGCACGTGGACGGAAACGTTTAAGTGTTGGTCCTTCGTTCACATAAGCCTCAGTTACAACTAGGTTATTGATATCCATATCATAGTTATGCTCTGCATTCGCAATAGCAGATTTTAAAACTTTTTCTACAACTGGTGAAGCTGCTTTTGGTGTTAAGTTTAAAATAGCAACAGCTTCTCCTACTTGCTTGCCTCGTATTAGATCGACAACTAATCGTACTTTACGAGGAGCAATACGAACTGTTCTTGCAACAGCTTTAGCTTGCATCAGGATGCCCTCCTCTCAATTAGCGTCTTGTTTTCTTATCATCACTTGCGTGACCTTTATAAGTACGAGTTGGTGCAAATTCACCAAGCTTATGACCTACCATATCTTCAGTCACATATACAGGTACGTGTTTACGTCCATCATAAACAGCAATCGTGTGTCCGATGAATGCTGGGAAGATTGTAGAACGACGAGACCAAGTTTTAACTACTTGTTTTTTATCAGACTCGTTTAGAACTTCAACCTTTTTCATTAAATGTTCATCAACAAAAGGTCCTTTTTTTAAGCTGCGACCCATGATCGAACCTCCTTTCGTGATTGCGCTACGGCCCTAAAGCCGAACCGTAGTTCAACCCGAGTTATTTTTTGCGACGACGCACAATAAACTTATCAGATTTATTCTTCTTCTTACGAGTTTTATAACCAAGTGTTGGTTTACCCCATGGAGTCATTGGTGACTTACGTCCGATTGGAGCACGTCCTTCACCACCACCATGTGGATGGTCATTAGGGTTCATTACAGATCCACGTACAGTTGGGCGTTTACCTAACCAACGAGAACGACCTGCTTTACCAATGTTGATTAATTCGTGTTGTTCATTACCAACTTGACCTACAGTAGCACGGCAAGTAGCAAGAATCATACGAACTTCACCAGAGTTTAAACGTACAAGTACATATTTACCTTCTTTACCAAGAACTTGTGCAGATGTACCTGCAGAACGAACTAATTGTCCACCTTTACCAGGTTTTAATTCGATATTGTGGATAACTGTACCTACAGGGATATTTGAAAGTGGTAATGCATTACCAACCTTGATATCACTTTCAGGACCAGATACTACTTCCATACCAACCTTAAGGTTTTTAGGAGCTAAGATGTAGCGTTTTTCTCCATCCACATAATTAATTAAAGCAATATTAGATGAACGGTTTGGATCATACTCAATTGTGGCAACGCGTCCTGGTATACCATCTTTATCACGTTTGAAGTCGATAATACGGTATTGACGCTTATGGCCGCCACCTTGATGACGAACTGTTAACTTACCTTGGTTATTACGGCCGCCTTTGCTTTTAAGTGGTGCAAGCAATGATTTTTCCGGCTTATCAGTTGTGATTTCCGCAAAATCAGATACAGTCATACCACGACGTCCGTTAGAGGTAGGTTTGTATTTTTTGATCGCCATTTTTTTCCCTCCTCTTCAAATTACATTATTTAATATTAAACCTCGAAAAATTCGATTTCTTTACTATCAGCAGTTAAAGTAACAATTGCTTTACGGCGCTTGTTAGTGTAACCAGCATGACGACCCATGCGTTTAAACTTACCTTTGTAGTTCATAACGTTTACTTTCGCTACTTTCACACCAAAGATTGCCTCAACAGCATCTTTCACTTGTGTTTTATTAGCTCTTACGTCAACTTCAAAAGTATACTTTTTATCAGCCATTACATCAGTTGAACGTTCAGTGATGACAGGGCGCTTAATGATATCACGTACATCCATTATCCAAGCACCTCCTCTACTTTTTCAACAGCGGCTTTGGTAATGATCAATTGATCATGAGAAACCACATCTAAAACGTTAATGCCATTTGCTTCAACAACAGTAATACCAGGGATATTACGAGCTGAAAGGGCAACATTTACATCAGAACCATCTGTAACTACTAGAGCTTTTTTACCAACAGATAGACTATTTAATACTGCTGCAAATTCTTTTGTTTTAGGCGCTGCAAAAGAAAGAGATTCTAATACAAGAATTTTTTCTTCTAAAACTTTAGTAGATAATGCAGATTTAATTGCTAAACGACGTACCTTTTTAGGTAATTTGTAGCTATAGCTACGTGGAACTGGACCGAATACAGTACCACCACCACGCCATTGTGGTGAACGAATAGATCCTTGACGGGCACGACCAGTACCTTTTTGACGCCATGGTTTACGACCACCGCCGCTAACTTCAGAGCGATTTTTTACTTTGCTTGTTCCTTGACGTAATGATGCTCTTTGCATCACGATAGCGTCGAACAATACACTTTCATTTGGTTCAATACCAAAAACTGAATCATTTAGTTCGATATCTCCAACTTTAGATCCGCTTTGGTTATATAGAGCTACTTTCGGCATTCCTGTTTCCTCCTTTCCTTGTAATTAATCTACTTTGCTTTAATCGCTGTTTTGATTTTAAGCAATGCTTTTTTAGGACCAGGAACATTACCCTTAACTAGGATAAGATTGCGTTCTGCGTCAACTTTGACAATTTCTAAGTTTTGAATCGTAATTTGTTCTCCACCCATGCGACCAGGTAATGCTTTTTGTTTAAATACACGGTTTGGAGCAACAGGACCCATAGATCCAGGGCGACGATGGTAACGAGATCCGTGAGCCATAGGTCCACGAGATTGTCCATGACGTTTAATTACACCTTGGAATCCTTTACCTTTAGAAATTCCAGTCACATCTACGATGTCACCTTCTGCAAAAATATCAACTTTGACTTCTTGACCAATTTCATACTCACTAGAGTTTACTGCGTCGAATTCGCGAATGAAGCGCTTAGGAGCAGTATTTGCTTTTGATACATGACCTTTTTCAGGTTTGTTAGCTAACTTTTCACGTTTGTCTTCGAAACCTAATTGAATTGCTTCGTAACCATCAGTTTCGATAGTTTTCTTTTGAAGAACAACGTTTGGAGCAGCTTCAACAACAGTTACTGGAATTAAATCACCATTCTCAGCAAATATTTGCGTCATACCTATTTTTCTTCCTAAGATTCCTTTGGTCATGAGTCACACCTCCTAATATAATTAACATTTTATTTACTATAGTTTAATTTCAATATCCACACCGGATGGCAAATCTAAACGCATCAATGAATCTACTGTTTGAGGAGTAGGGTTAACGATGTCGATTAGACGCTTATGAGTGCGCATTTCGAATTGTTCACGAGAATCTTTGTATTTGTGCACCGCACGTAAAATTGTGTATACAGACTTTTCAGTTGGAAGCGGAATCGGACCAGACACGCTAGCACCAGATCTTTTCGCTGTTTCAACGATTTTTTCTGCAGATTGATCAAGGATTCTATGATCATAAGCTTTTAAACGAATACGAATTTTTTGTTTTGCCATTATTTTCCCTCCTTTATCGCCTATTTTTATAATAGACATTCTCCGTGGAAATTTCCCACACACGCGCCATGGCAAAGCGGCCGGGTGTGTCAGCAACCTCCCACATCATCGCAGTCAAAGACCAACATTCTCTATTATACATAAAACATTTAGGTAATGCAATACTATAATAGTGATTTATTTGGGTTTTTAACACTTTTTCAATTATACATGCATATGCTAAGTTGTTCAAGCAATACTTAAATTGTTGTAATTTAATAATTCTTTAACCTTAATCAATTTCTCAAATCCCTCATGTTTTCATTAGAGTATAAAAGCATAGACTTTAAGATTATAGTTACAAAGATTTGAGTAGATAACTGAACAGAAAAACGCAATATTACTGTCGTTATATGTATCAATTTCAAATAAAAAAAGCAGACGATCGTCACCGTCTGCTTTTTATTTAGTCTAAATATATTATTTAGAGATTGAAGTTACAACGCCTGAACCTACAGTACGTCCACCTTCACGAATTGAGAAACGAGTTCCTTCTTCGATCGCGATTGGTGAAATAAGTTCAACATTCATTTCAGTGTTATCGCCAGGCATTACCATTTCAGTACCTTCGTTAAGATGAACGATACCAGTTACATCTGTAGTACGGAAATAGAATTGTGGACGATAGTTTGAGAAGAATGGAGTGTGACGTCCACCTTCTTCTTTAGATAATACATAAACTTCTGCTTTAAATTCAGTATGTGGAGTGATTGTTCCTGGCTTTGCAAGAACTTGACCACGTTGGATTTCTTCACGAGCAACCCCACGAAGAAGTGCACCAATGTTATCTCCAGCTTCTGCATAGTCAAGAAGTTTACGGAACATTTCAACACCAGTTACAGTTGTAGATTTTGCTTCTTCAGCTAAACCGATGATATCTACAACGTCACCAACTTTTACTTGACCACGTTCAACACGGCCAGTAGCAACTGTTCCACGACCTGTGATTGAGAATACATCCTCAACAGGCATCATGAATGGTTTTTCATTGTCACGTTCTGGAGTTGGAATGAATTCATCAACTGCAGCCATTAATTCAGTGATTTTTTCTTCCCAAACTGGGTCTCCTTCAAGTGCTTTAAGAGCAGAACCTTTGATTACAGGAACATCGTCTCCAGGGAAACCATATTCAGATAGAAGGTCACGAACTTCCATTTCTACTAATTCTAATAATTCTTCGTCATCTACCATATCACATTTGTTTAAGAATACTACTAGGTATGGTACACCTACGTTACGAGAAAGTAGGATGTGCTCACGAGTTTGTGGCATTGGACCATCAGCAGCAGATACTACTAGGATACCACCGTCCATTTGAGCAGCACCAGTGATCATGTTTTTAACATAGTCAGCGTGTCCTGGGCAGTCAACGTGTGCATAGTGACGAGTTGCAGTTTCATATTCTACGTGCGCAGTATTGATTGTGATACCACGTTCACGTTCTTCTGGAGCACCATCGATTTGGTCATAAGCGCGAGCTTCTGCACCACCAGTTTTTGCAAGAACTGTAGTGATTGCTGCAGTTAAAGTAGTTTTACCATGGTCAACGTGACCAATTGTACCAATATTAGCATGTGTTTTAGAACGATCAAATTTCGCTTTAGCCATTAGGAAATCCTCCTTAATATTTATAATTATAAGTATTTATATGTTGCTTTAAAGATGAGCGCTCATCTTTAAAGCAATCATATATCATATATAGTAGTTATACTTTATAAAGGCTCAGAAATCAATTATTCACCTTTATTTTTTTTGATAATTTCTTCAGCAATTGCTTTTGGTACTTCTTCATAGTGATCAAAGTGCATTGAGAATACTCCACGACCTTGTGTACTAGAACGAAGTGCAGTTGCATAACCAAACATTTCAGAAAGTGGAACCATCGCACGAACAACTTGTGCATTACCACGAGCTTCCATACCTTCTACACGTCCACGACGAGCTGTAATTTGTCCCATAATATCTCCTAAATAATCTTCAGGGATAACTACTTCAACCTTCATTGTAGGTTCAAGGATTACAGGGTTACATTTCGAAGCAGCGTTTTTCAATGCAAGTGATGCAGCAATTTTAAATGCCATCTCACTTGAGTCTACATCATGGTATGAACCATCATATAGTTTTGCTTTGATATCAACTAGTGGGAATCCAGCAAGAACCCCACGCTCTAATGCATCTTCAAGACCCGCTTGAACTGCTGGAATGTATTCACGAGGAACAACCCCACCAACGATTGCATTTTCGAACTCAAAGCCTTTACCTTCTTCATTTGGAGAGAACTCAATCCAAACATCCCCGTATTGTCCACGACCACCAGATTGACGTGCGAACTTACCTTGTACTTGTGCACTAGTACGGAAAGTTTCACGATAAGCAACCTGAGGTGCACCAACATTAGCTTCTACCTTGAATTCGCGTTTCATACGATCAACAAGGATATCTAAGTGAAGCTCACCCATACCAGCAATGATAACTTGTCCAGTTTCTTGGTCAGTATGTGCGCGGAATGTAGGGTCTTCCTCTTGAAGTTTTTGTAATGCTGTAGTCATTTTATCTTGGTCAGCTTTTGACTTAGGTTCTACAGACAATTGGATAACTGGTTCAGGGAACTCCATAGATTCTAAGATAACTAAATCTTTTTCATCACATAGAGTGTCACCAGTAGTTGTATCTTTCAAACCAACAGCAGCTGCAATGTCTCCAGCATGTACTTCTGAAATTTCTTCACGGTGGTTTGCGTGCATTTGAAGGATACGTCCAACACGCTCACGCTTTCCTTTTGTAGAGTTCTGTACATAAGAACCTGATGCTAATGTACCAGAATATACACGGAAGAACGTTAATTTACCAACGTAAGGGTCAGTCATAACTTTAAATGCTAAAGCTGCAAATGGCTCATCATCATCTGCATGCTTATTGACTTCTTCATCAGAATCAGGACGAGTACCTTTAATAGCTGGTACATCTAATGGAGATGGAAGATAGTCAATAACAGCATCAAGCATTAATTGAACACCTTTGTTTTTGAATGCAGTACCACATAGAACAGGATAGAATTCTACGTTAACTGTACCTTTACGGATAGCAGCTTTGATCTCTTCATTTGTAAGCTCTTCGCCACCAAGGTATTTTTCCATTAACTCTTCATCTAGTTCAGCTACTGCTTCAATTAATTTTTCTCTATAAGTTTCAGCCTGCTCTTTATATTCTTCAGGAATCTCAACAACTTCAATTTCAGTTCCTAAATCATTACCATACATAGTTGCTTTCATTTCAATAAGGTCAATAATACCTTCGAATTGATCTTCAGCACCGATTGGTAATTGAATAGGATGAGCGTTTGCTTGCAAACGGTCATGAATTGTTCCAACAGAATATAAGAAGTCAGCCCCGATTTTATCCATTTTATTAACGAATACAATACGAGGTACTCCGTATGTTGTTGCTTGACGCCAAACAGTTTCTGTTTGAGGTTCAACCCCAGATTGTGCATCAAGAACAGTTACTGCACCATCAAGTACACGAAGAGAACGTTCAACTTCAACTGTGAAGTCTACGTGTCCTGGTGTATCGATAATGTTTACGCGATTACCTTTCCAAGATGCTGTTGTTGCAGCTGATGTAATAGTAATCCCACGTTCTTGTTCTTGCTCCATCCAGTCCATTTGAGATGCACCTTCATGAGTTTCACCAATCTTATGGATTTTACCAGTGTAATAAAGAATACGCTCAGTTGTAGTCGTTTTACCAGCATCAATGTGTGCCATGATACCAATATTACGAGTATTTTCTAAGGAGAACTCTCTTTTCATTGGTTTTTTCTCCTTCCTAATATGAGAATATAGTTTTTTGGTTGAAAATGAAGGTTAGATTACCAACGATAGTGAGCAAACGCTTTGTTTGCTTCCGCCATCTTATGAGTATCTTCACGTTTCTTAACCGCAGCACCAGTGTTGTTTGCTGCATCAAGGATTTCGTTAGCTAAACGCTCTTCCATCGTTTTTTCTCCACGAAGACGAGCATAGTTTACTAACCAACGAAGACCTAAAGTAGTACGACGTTCAGGACGAACTTCTACAGGAACTTGATAGTTAGCACCACCTACACGACGTGCTCTTACTTCAAGAACAGGCATGATGTTTTTAAGTGCTTGATCAAACACTTCCATTGGATCTTTTCCTGTACGTTCACGAATAATATCAAATGATGAGTAAAGAATTGTTTGAGACTTACCTCTCTTACCGTCTACCATCATTTTGTTAATTAAACGAGTAACTAATTTTGAATTATACATCGGATCCGGTAATACGTCTCTTTTTGCAACAGGGCCTTTACGTGGCATTGTATTTCCTCCTTTCAGAAAGGGTTATATTTGTGTTAAATTATTTTTTCTCTTTTGGACGCTTAGTACCATATTTTGAACGTCCTTGTCTACGGCTATCAACACCCGCAGTATCAAGAGCACCACGAACAATATGATAACGTACCCCTGGTAAGTCTTTTACACGTCCACCGCGAATTAATACAACGCTGTGTTCTTGTAAATTGTGACCAATACCAGGAATGTATGCTGTAACCTCAATACCGTTTGTTAAACGAACACGAGCATATTTACGTAACGCTGAGTTCGGTTTCTTTGGAGTCATTGTACCAACACGAGTACAAACACCACGTTTTTGTGGTGAAGATAAGTCTGTATTCACTTTTTTGAAGCTGTTATAGCCTTTGTTAAGTGCTGGAGACTTAGACTTTGTGATTTTTGATTTACGAGGTTTACGTACTAACTGATTAATAGTAGGCATTTGAATATCCTCCCTTCCAATTTTGTTTAAGCCCACACATCCAGGTGGTTCATTTTAAAGCAAAAACAAAGTTTTTGCAGGATATTTATCTGCAAAAACAGTTTTAATAAATAACTGCAACAGCAGCAGCCCCAACTTCTATTCCACATACCTTACCAAGCTTCTTCATAGAATCTACTTGATTAATCGGTATATTCATATCATTAGCAACCTGAACTACCTTTTCAATTACAATAGGATCAGCATCCTTTGCAATAATTAGTTCATCCACGTTCGCAGTTTTTAGAGCTTTAACTGTTTGTTTTGTTCCCACAATCACTTGTTTCGCCTGCAATACTTTTTCATAAGACATTTTTCATATCCTCCAAAGTAACAGGGTTTATGATTGAAGCACCTTGAATATAGTACCATTTTCAATTATTAATGTCAACACGTTATTAAAATAAAAATGATATATGAGCCGGTAATAAATACCGGCTTCATATTTACTCTACTGTTACTTCTTCTTCAACAACAGGAATATGTGGTTCCGCTTTACGATAACGTTGCATTCCTGTTCCCGCAGGAACTAGTTTACCGATAATAACATTTTCCTTTAATCCTAGAAGCTCATCGCGTTTTCCTTTAATAGCAGCATCTGTTAAGACACGTGTTGTTTCTTGGAAGGAAGCAGCAGATAAGAAGGAATCTGTTTCAAGGGATGCTTTTGTAATCCCTAATAAAACTGGACGACCTGTTGCAGGAAGCTTCCCTTCTAAAATGGCCTTCTCATTTGCATCAGTGAATTGGTGAATATCTAATAATGAACCAGGTAATACATCCGTATCTCCTGCATTGTTTACACGAACTTTACGAAGCATTTGACGTACCATTACTTCGATATGTTTATCTCCAATTTCTACCCCTTGCATACGATAAACCTTTTGTACTTCTTTAAGTAAGTATTCTTGAACAGAATTTACATCACGAACTTTTAATAGCTCTTTCGGATCAATAGATCCTTCTGTTAATTCTTGTCCTCGTTCTACTCTACTGTCTATTGCAACTTTCAAGCGTGATGTATATGGTGCGTGATATGTGCGCGATTCAACTTCACCTTGAACAACAATTTCTTGCTGACGGTCTCTACCTTCATTAATGGCTGTTACCACACCATCAATTTCTGAAATGACAGATTGACCTTTCGGATTTCTCGCTTCAAATAATTCTTGAATACGAGGTAAACCTTGAGTGATATCATCTCCGGCAACCCCACCAGTATGGAATGTACGCATTGTTAACTGTGTTCCAGGTTCCCCGATTGATTGAGCAGCGATAATACCAACTGCCTCACCTACTTCAACCTCTTGACCAGTTGCTAAGTTGCGGCCATAACATTTTTTACATACACCATGTCTTGTATTACATGTAAAGGCTGAACGAATCCATACTTCTTCGATTCCTGCATTTACAACATCTTTTGATAAGTCTTCCGTAATCAAACCGTTTTCCGGAACAATCACTTGACCTGTTTCAGGATGTTTGATTGCTTTTCTTGCATATCGACCAATTAGACGTTCTTCTAACGTTTCAATAATTTCTGTACCTTCTTTTAATGAACCAACAAGTAGTCCTCTGTCAGTACCACAATCATCTTCACGAACAATTACATCCTGAGCAACGTCTACAAGACGACGTGTTAAGTAACCAGAATCGGCTGTTTTTAACGCTGTATCCGCAAGACCTTTACGAGCACCGTGCGTTGAAATAAAGTATTCCAATACCGTTAGACCTTCACGGAAACTTGATTTAATTGGTAACTCAATAATACGACCAGCTGGGTTGGCCATCAGCCCACGCATACCTGCTAGTTGGGTAAAGTTTGATGCGTTACCACGGGCACCGGAATCACTCATCATGAAGATCGGATTTCGTTTATCCAATGATTCCATTAACTTACCTTGAATTGTATCCTTCGCAGCACTCCAGATAGAGATTACACGGTCATAGCGCTCCTCTTCTGTGATCAAGCCACGGCGGAATTGTTTCATAACATTATCAACTTTTCCTTGAGCTTCATGCAGAATCTGCTCTTTTTCACCTAATACAACAATATCTGCTACCCCAACCGTAATACCAGCTTTAGTTGAGTATTTAAATCCTAAATCCTTCATGCGGTCAAGCATTTTTGATGTTTCAGTGATTTGGAATCGTTTAAAGACCTCAGCAATTATATTTCCAAGGAATTTCTTAATAAACGGTTTAATAATAGGTTGTTTACTAATATGTTCCTTAACGTTTGTATCAGTATCAACAAAGTACTTTTCAGGAGTTTTTTCTTCTAAATTTGTCTTTGTTGGTTCATTCATGTACGGGAATGATTCTGGTAATATTTCATTGAAAATTAATTTACCAACTGTAGTAATAAGTAGCTTTGTCTTTTGCTCTTCTGTAAACGTTTGGTTGTTAACCGAACTTGCATGTACAGCAATACGTGTATGCAAATGAACATAACCGTTTTGATAAGCAAGAAGGGCTTCATTAATATCTTTGAAAATTTTACCTTCACCAACAGCACCTTCACGTTCTAAAGTTAAGTAATAGTTACCTAATACCATATCCTGTGATGGAGTAACTACTGGCTTACCATCTTTAGGGTTCAAGATATTTTGAGCTGCCAACATCAATAGACGAGCTTCAGCTTGAGCTTCTGCTGAAAGAGGAACGTGGACAGCCATTTGGTCCCCATCGAAGTCTGCGTTATAGGCAGTACATACAAGTGGATGCAAACGAATTGCACGTCCTTCAACAAGTGTTGGTTCAAAAGCTTGAATACCTAATCTATGCAATGTTGGGGCACGGTTTAATAGAACTGGATGCTCTCTAATAACCTCTTCTAAAACATCCCAAACTTCTGGTTGAAGACGTTCAATTTTTCTCTTCGCACTCTTAATATTGTGTGCTAACCCTTTTTCAACAAGTTCTTTCATAACAAATGGCTTAAATAATTCAATAGCCATTTCTTTTGGAAGACCACATTGATACATTTTTAAATTCGGTCCTACAACAATTACAGAACGACCAGAATAGTCAACACGTTTACCAAGAAGGTTTTGACGGAAACGTCCTTGTTTCCCTTTCAACATATGTGAAAGAGATTTCAATGGACGGTTACCAGGTCCTGTAACAGGACGACCACGACGTCCATTATCGATTAAAGCATCTACTGCTTCTTGAAGCATACGTTTTTCATTTTGAACGATGATGCTAGGTGCACCAAGATCTAAAAGTCGTTTTAATCGGTTATTCCGGTTTATAACACGACGGTATAAATCGTTTAAATCAGATGTAGCAAAACGGCCACCTTCTAATTGAACCATTGGTCTTAATTCTGGAGGAATGACAGGTAGAACATCAAGAATCATCCAATCAGGCTCATTTCCAGAATGACGAAATGCTTCTAAAACCTCTAGTCGTTTAATTGCTCTTGTACGACGTTGGCCTTGTGCTGTTTTAAGTTCTTCTTTTAAAGAATCTACTTCTTTATTTACATCAATATCCTGCAGAAGTTTTTTTACTGCTTCGGCTCCCATTGATGCTTGGAACTTAGTACCATATTTTTCACGATATGCACGATATTCCTTTTCAGATAACAATTGTTTCTTCTCAAGAGGTGTATCTCCTGTTTCCGTTACAACATAAGATGCAAAGTAAATTACTTCTTCTAATGCACGAGGAGACATATCTAATACAAGCCCCATACGGCTTGGAATTCCTTTGAAATACCAAATATGTGATACAGGAGCAGCAAGTTCAATATGACCCATACGTTCACGACGAACCTTTGAACGAGTTACCTCTACTCCACAACGATCACATACTACACCTTTATATCTAACACGCTTGTATTTACCACAGTGACATTCCCAATCCTTTTGAGGACCGAAAATACGCTCACAAAATAGACCGTCTTTTTCCGGCTTTAACGTTCTATAGTTAATGGTTTCTGGTTTTTTCACTTCTCCAAATGACCAAGAACGGATTTTATCTGGTGAAGCAAGACCAATTTTCATATACTCAAAATTATTAACATCTATCAAGGGGCCTACCTCCCTTTCAGTCTACAGGTTATACCCGAAAAAGGCACTAGCGCCAAACTGTCATTGGCCTGCCTCCATGAGACGAAACCTAAGGGGCTTGGCGCTAGAGCAACAAATATATTCGATTTTTTAACTTATTTATTTTAAAGGACTATTCCTTTGACGCAACTATTTCTGATTCTTCTTTAGATTCTGGTGCAATATTTAGAGTATCTGCTTGATTGACATCATCTTCATCCTCTAAATCACGCATTTCAATTTCTTGATCATCACTAGAAAGAATTTTTACGTCCATTCCTAAACTTTGTAATTCCTTAATCAACACTTTAAATGATTCAGGAACTCCAGGTTCTGGAACATTTTCACCCTTCACAATGGCTTCATATGTTTTCACACGACCAACAACATCATCTGATTTAACAGTAAGGATCTCTTGTAATGTATAGGCAGCTCCATATGCTTCAAGCGCCCAAACTTCCATTTCCCCAAAACGTTGTCCACCAAATTGTGCTTTACCACCAAGTGGTTGTTGTGTAACAAGTGAATAAGGTCCAGTAGAACGAGCATGTAACTTGTCATCTACCATGTGTGCTAATTTAATCATATACATGATACCAACAGAAACACGATTATCAAACGGTTCACCTGTTCGACCATCATAAAGAATCGTTTTCGCGTCACTTGCCATACCTGCTTCTTCAATCGTATCCCATACATCTTCCTCTGTCGCACCGTCAAATACTGGTGTAGCTACATGAATACCTAAATATCTAGCAGCCATACCTAAATGCAATTCAAGTACTTGACCGATGTTCATACGTGAAGGAACCCCTAATGGGTTTAACATGATATCTACTGGTGTACCATCAGGTAAAAACGGCATATCCTCTTCCGGAAGAATACGAGAGATAACCCCTTTATTACCATGGCGTCCAGCCATTTTATCACCTTGATGAATTTTACGCTTTTGAACAATATACACACGTACCAATTGGTTTACTCCTGGTGGAAGTTCGTCACCATCTTCACGATTAAAGACTTTAACATCAAGAACAATCCCACCGCCACCATGCGGTACACGTAATGAAGTATCACGAACTTCACGTGCTTTTTCACCAAAAATGGCATGTAATAAACGTTCTTCAGCCGTTAATTCCGTGACACCCTTAGGAGTAACTTTACCGACAAGAAGATCACCATCTTTTACTTCAGCACCAATTCGGATAATTCCACGTTCATCTAAGTTACGAAGAGCATCTTCCCCAACATTCGGAATATCTCTTGTCATTTCTTCTGGTCCAAGTTTTGTATCACGGGCTTCTGACTCATATTCTTCAATATGAATAGAAGTATAGACATCATCTTTTACAAGTCTTTCGCTCATGATGATCGCATCTTCATAGTTATAGCCATCCCAAGTCATAAATGCTACAAGAACATTACGACCTAATGCTAGTTCAGCCTTTTCCATAGACGGTCCATCACCAAGAACTTCACCTTTTGTCACATGGTCTCCCACACTAACGATCGGGCGTTGGTTATAACAAGTACCTTGGTTTGAACGAATAAACTTCTGTAAGCGATATTTATCTAGGTCACCTTTTACTTGTTGACCATCAACATCTTTCACACGACGAACCCAGATTTCTCTAGCTTCAACATGTTCAACAATACCATCATGTTTACAAATAACAGCTGCACCAGAGTCCTTTGCAGATACATGCTCCATACCGGTACCTACAATTGGAGATTCCGGTTGCATAAGTGGAACAGCCTGACGTTGCATGTTCGCTCCCATGAGGGCACGGTTTGAGTCATCGTTCTCTAAGAATGGAATACATGCTGTAGCAGCAGAAACTACTTGCTTAGGAGAAACGTCCATATAGTCGATTCTTTCCCGTTTAACAGCTGTATTTTCCCCTCTAAAACGAGCAATTACTTCCTCATCCGCGAAGGATCCATCCTCTGCAATACGAGAATTCGCCTGTGCAACTACATAATTATCCTCTTCATCTGCAGTCAAATAATCAATATGATCGGTTAATTTCCCTGTTTCAGGGTCAACACGACGATATGGAGTTTCGATAAATCCAAAACGATTGACTTTCGCATATGATGATAACGAGTTAATTAACCCAATATTCGGTCCCTCAGGCGTTTCAATTGGACACATACGACCATAGTGAGAATAGTGAACGTCACGAACTTCCATTCCAGCACGTTCACGTGTTAAACCACCAGGTCCAAGTGCAGACAATCTTCGTTTATGAGTTAATTCTGCAAGTGGATTCGTTTGATCCATGAATTGTGAAAGCTGTGAACTACCAAAGAACTCTTTAATAGCTGCAATAACAGGGCGAATATTAATTAATTGCTGTGGAGTGATCGTGTTAATATCTTGAATAGACATTCTTTCACGAACAACTCTTTCCATACGAGATAACCCAATACGGAATTGATTTTGTAATAATTCACCAACAGAGCGTAAGCGACGGTTACCTAAATGATCGATATCATCCGTGTCACCTACACCATGTAATAAATTAAAGAAATAGCTAATAGACGAAATAATATCTGCAGGTGTAATATTTTTTACACTTTCGTCAATATAAGCATTTCCTAGTACATTTATCACTTTTTCCCCATCATCAATTGGTGCGTAAATCTTAATAGATTGAAGAACGATATCATCTTCAACAACTCCACCAACTTGTGGGTATACTTTAAAGCCTGTTCCATTTTCTAAACTAGGCAAAATTTTATCTAAAGTACGACGGTCAAGTGTAGTACCTGCCTCAGCAATAATTTCACCAGTTTCAGGATCAGCTAATGTTTCTGCCAATCTCTGTCCAAAAAGGCGATTTTTCAAATGCAATTTTTTATTAATTTTGTAACGCCCAACGTTTGCTAAATCATAACGTTTTGGGTCAAAGAAACGTGAAATTAATAAACTTTTTGCATTCTCCACTGTAGGTGGTTCACCAGGACGTAGACGTTCATAGATTTCTAAAAGCGCCTTTTCCGTACTTTCCGTATTATCCTTTTCAAGGGTATTACGAATAAACTCGTTATCCCCTAATAAATCGATGATTTCTTGATCAGAGCCGAACCCTAGCGCACGTAAAAGAACCGTAACTGGTAATTTTCTTGTGCGATCGATACGAACGTATACTACATCTTTAGCATCCGTTTCATATTCAAGCCATGCTCCGCGATTTGGAATAACTGTAGCAGCAAAACCTTGCTTCCCGTTTTTATCCATTTTTCCATTAAAATACACACTCGGTGATCGAACAAGCTGTGATACAATAACACGCTCTGCCCCATTAATAATAAATGTACCTGTTTCGGTCATTAATGGGAAATCACCCATAAATACATCTTGATCTTTTACTTCTCCAGTCTCTTTGTTCACCAAACGAACCTTCACTCGAAGGGAAGCGGAATAAGTAACATCACGCTCTTTACACTCTTCAACAGAGTACTTTGGCTCACCAAGACTGTAATCAATAAATTCTAAAGATAGATTTCCAGCGAAATCTTCAATAGGTGAAATGTCCTGGAACATTTCTCTCAAACCCTCATCAAGAAACCATTGATACGAAGAGGTTTGAATTTCAATAAGATTTGGTAATTCTAGAACTTCGCTAATACGCGCAAAACTTCTGCGTTGGCGGTGTCGTCCATACTGAACAAGTTGACCTGTCAACTGATTCACCCCTCAAATCAAGCGTTTTGGTTGCGTTTATTATATCTTAAGTCAGGACAACCAAGCTGAACATAAGACAAAAAGAAAAAGGGTTTTCTATAAAAACCACATTTTTCACATGACGAGCTATTATTTTATAAGTATTTTCCATAATAACCAAAAAATATACTTGACATTATGATTTTGAATATAATTATAGAAAATATCATATTGGCATTTTATAATGCTACCACATGGTTTAATAGACGTCAAGATTTTTTAGCCTTTAAAATATAATATCCTTTATTTTTTCCTACAATCTCTACTTCATTGAAAATTTCCTCTAATTTATCCTTCGCAGATGGAGCACCTTGCTTCTTTTGAATAACAACCCATAATTCACCTTGTTGTTTTAAATGGTAAAAACTATTTTCCAGAATATCATGTACAATCTTTTTACCGGCACGAATTGGTGGATTAGTAATTATGGCTGCAAATTCATTCTCTTGAACACTTTCAAATCGATCACTTTCATATACCTTAATATTTGAAATCTGGTTATGCAGCGCATTTTCTTCTGCAAGTTCAAGTGCACGTTGATTAACATCAACCATGTGGACAATGCGATCCTGCGATATCTTTGCCAAAGCAAGACCGATAGGACCATAACCGCATCCAACATCCAGAAATGGACCACTAATTTCCGGAGGCACGAATTGATCGATTAAAAATCTAGAACCGTAATCAACTTCTTTTTTCGAAAAAACGCCTTGATCAGATTTAAATGCGAAGTTGTGACCACGAAGAGTAAAATTCCAATAAAGCGGACTACTTTCAATTTCTGGATTTCGCGAATAGTAATGATTGTTCATCCTATCTCATCCTTTTAAAAAACTAACTGATTATTACCGTCTTTAACCAATTACTACTAAAATAGACAAAAAAAGCTCGCCTTAAACAGCGAGCTTTTTTAATCGTGATGATTACTTAACTTCTACGCTAGCTCCAACTTCTTCAAGTTTAGCTTTGATTTCTTCAGCTTCTTCTTTAGCAACGCCTTCTTTAAGAGATTTTGGAGCGTTGTCAACAACTTCTTTCGCTTCTTTAAGGCCAAGACCTGTGATTTCGCGAACAACTTTAATAACTTTGATTTTTTGAGCACCAGCATTAGCAAGTACAACATCAAATTCAGTTTTTTCTGCAGCAGCATCGCCACCAGCAGCTCCACCTACAACAGCTACAGGAGCAGCAGCAGTTACACCAAATTCTTCTTCGATAGCTTTAACAAGGTCATTTAATTCAAGAACTGTCATTTCTTTGACAGCTTCAATGATTTGTTCTTTAGTCATTATGATATCCTCCTAATTTTTCAATAATTATTTTATAGTAAAGTAATTTGTATCAAGTTTGCTATATTTAAGCTATAAAACAGCTATTAAGCACCTTGTTCTTCTTTTTGGTCTGCAACAGCTTTTGTAGCAAGAGCCAAGTTGCGGATTGGTGCTTGAAGAACGCTAAGCAACATAGAAAGTAAGCCTTCGCGAGAAGGTAGTTCAGCAAGAGCTTTAATTTCTTCAACAGTTGCTGTATTTCCTTCAATCACACCTGCTTTAATTTCTAGAGCCTCATTCTTTTTAGCGAAATCGTTTAGGATTTTCGCTGGTGCAACAACATCTTCTGTACTGAATGCGATTGCGTTAGGGCCAGTTAATGACTCATCTAAACCAGTTAATTCAGCCATTTCTGCAGCACGGCGAGTTAAAGTGTTTTTGTAAACTTTGAACTCGATTCCTGCTTCACGAAGTTGTTTACGAAGTTCAGTTACTTCTGCAACATTTAATCCACGGTAGTCAACGATTACTGTAGATACGCTTGATTTTAACTTTTCAGCGATTTCTTCTACGACTTGTTTCTTTTGATCAATTGCACTGCTCATCTTTACACCTCCTAAGAAT
Source organism: Heyndrickxia oleronia (assembly GCF_017809215.1). Lineage (GTDB taxonomy): Bacteria > Bacillota > Bacilli > Bacillales > Bacillaceae_C > Heyndrickxia > Heyndrickxia oleronia. The sequence goes on along the minus strand of NZ_CP065424.1, from coordinate 119,099 downwards.
TCTAGATGAACACTTATACCGAAATATGAAAACCTCCATATCCCAAAGTAGACATGGAGGTTTAATGCAATAGTCACGAAAACTATAATTTATAAATGCATTACCTCGGTAGGAAATTAAGCTTTTACAAGCACCTACTGTCTACGGTACAAATGTTATTTAATTAAACACAGCGTTTATTATAACAAGGATAATCTATAAAGTCAACTTAGTTTTTTACAACAAATGATGAACCGTCAACTCTTACACCAGGTCCCATTGTTGAAGTAACTGAGATGTTTTTCATGTAAGTACCTTTTGCAGCTGCTGGTTTTACTTTTAATAGAGTATCAAAGATTGTTGTAAAGTTTTCAACTAATTTATCAGTATCAAATGATACTTTACCGATTGGAACATGGATATTACCAGCTTTTTCAACACGGTATTCAACTTTACCAGCTTTGATTTCATTAATTGCTTTTGTTACATCAAATGTAACTGTTCCAGTTTTAGGGTTTGGCATTAAACCTTTTGGTCCAAGAACACGACCTAATTTACCAACTTCACCCATCATGTCAGGAGTTGCAACGATAACATCAAACTCAAACCAACCTTGGTTGATTTTGTTGATATATTCGCTATCTCCAACATAATCTGCGCCAGCTGCTTCTGCTTCTTTCGCTTTTTCACCTTTTGCAAATACTAATACGCGTTGAGTTTTACCAGTTCCGTTAGGAAGTACAACTGCGCCACGGATTTGTTGGTCCGCTTTCTTAGGATCTACTCCAAGACGAAATGCAACTTCAACAGTAGCATCAAACTTTGCAAAACTAGTTTTCTTTACTAGTTCGATCGCTTCATTAACAGAGTAAGCTTTTGTGCGATCAACTAATTTTAAAGCTTCAACATATTTTTTACCTTTTTTAGCCATTCTAATTTTCCTCCTCGAATGTGGTTTTAGCGGATTTACCTCCCACGAATAAAGGTTGCGAGCAAGTATCTTTTAGCATCGCAACCCCGTCGGACGAAAAACCATTTGTTTGCATGGATTAATCTTCGATTGTGATACCCATGCTGCGTGCAGTACCTTCAACCATGCGCATAGCTGCTTCAACGCTAGCTGCGTTTAGGTCAGGCATTTTTGTTTCAGCGATTTCACGTACTTTGTCACGCTTAACAGTCGCTACCTTTTTGCGGTTAGGCTCACCAGAACCAGATTCGATTCCAGCTGCTTTTTTAAGTAAAACCGCAGCAGGTGGGGTTTTTGTGATAAATGTAAATGAACGGTCTTCAAATACCGTAATTTCAACAGGGATAATTAAACCAGCTTGGTCTGCAGTACGAGCATTAAACTCCTTACAGAATCCCATGATATTAACACCAGCTTGACCAAGTGCAGGACCAACCGGTGGAGCTGGGTTTGCTTTACCAGCAGGAATTTGTAATTTTACAATCTTCACTACTTTTTTAGCCACGAGACACACCTCCTTAAAGTCCGTGATGTGGTAATAGGGAATTTCCCTCCCACTCATCATTTAAAAAAATCTTTATTTATCATAAAGATAGATATATTTTGTTCAGTTTCTCTTTTTTGAGAACATACTGACCTAAAGAATGTTACCATTTTTAAAAACAAATATCAAGTTGTTTCAATTTATATTTTATCAATTTGTGTAAAAACAAGATCAACCGGAGTCTCTCTACCAAACATATTGACCATAACTTTCGCTCTACCTTTGTCACGATCAATTTCCTCTATTTTACCAGTAAAGTTAGCAAATGGTCCTTCTTTTACAGTAACTGATTCACCAACTTCAAAATCTATATCTATGCGTTTTTCATCCATACCCATATGTTTCAGAATAACCTTAACTTCTTCTGGTAATAATGGAGTCGGTTTAGAACCAGATCCCGCTGATCCTACAAAGCCTGTAACCCCAGGTGTATTTCGAACAACATACCATGAATCGTCGGTCATAATGATCTCAACAAGAACATATCCTGGGAAAACTTTACGCTTTAACACTTTTTTCTTACCATTTTTTATTTCTGTTTCTTCTTCCTCTGGAACAACCACTCTAAAAATTTTATCTTGCATACCCATCGATTCAACACGCTTCTCTAGGTTTGCTTTTACTTTATTTTCATAACCCGAATACGTATGAACAACATACCAATTCTTTTCCATTCACGAGGACTTAAATGTCCGTCCCTCCCCAACTAATTATATAATAAGTATTTTTTTCCAAAACGAAAAAACCCGTTAACCGGGCTAAGAAATACATTTATTTAAATTCATTATACCATGCATTGTTATAAGTTATTCAATACAAAGTTTAAAATCTATATATTTACTTCAAAATTAACTTAATGAGTGAAGATATTCCTAGATCGACGACCATAAAAAAAACAGCAAGAAAGACAACTGTTGTAACTACTGTTACTGTGTAATTCGTTAACTCCTTTTTCTTTGGCCAGCTAACCTTCCTCATTTCTGATGCTACATTTCGAAAGAATTTCGCAATAGACATGTTTGAAACCTCCATCATGATAGGATGAATCTTTAATTAATAATCTAGTAATTCGTTCTATTTATATTTATAAATAATACTATTTTGTTTCTCGATGTTCCGTATGGGCATTACAATATTTACAAAATTTTTTGACCTCTAACCGTTCAGTATTTGTTTCTTTATTATGAAAGGTCGAGTAATTTCTCGATCCGCATTTTGAACAGGCTAACACTATTTTTTTCTGCATATTTACACCTACTATTATAGGTTAACATAATTTTATGTTAATATAAAAAATTCCTCATTATCGCTATCTTACTTGTTAAAAAGTAACACGCAAAATCTAGATTTGTCAATAAAAGGTTTTGTCTACGAACTAAATTCACGTATTTCTAAATAACGCTCTAGCTTTCGTTTAACCCTTTGAAGTGCATTATCTATGGATTTCACATGGCGATTTAATTCTTCAGAGATTTCCTGGTAGGATTGCCCATCTAAATAAAGTGCTAATACTTTTCTCTCCAAGTCACTAAGTAATTCTGAAATTTTCCCTTCTATGTTTCCATACTTTTCACGATTAATAATAAGTTCTTCAGGATTCATGATCTTTGCACCTGAAATGACATCCATTAATGTTCGATCAGATTCCTCATCATAAATAGGTTTATCAAGAGAAACATACGAGTTCAGTGGAATATGCTTCTGACGGGTGGCTGTTTTAATTGCAGTAATAATTTGGCGGATGATACATAACTCTGCAAACGCTTTAAACGAAGTAAGCTTGTCCTCCTTGTAATCACGGATGGCCTTATACAGACCAATCATACCTTCTTGAACAATATCTTCCTTATCAGCTCCGACCAAAAAATATGATCGTGCCTTTGCACGTACGAAGTTACGGTATTTCTGGATAAGAAAATCCAATGCTTCACTATCACCTTTATGGACTAATTCAATCAATTGCTCATCTTCCATCATCACATAATTTTCATTATGTGTTACCTCAACATTTAGGTTCACATAAATCCCCCTGACCGCTCGGAAGCAATAGATAGAAATATTATACATTACAGAATTTTCAAGCGTCAATACTCATTGCTGACCTCTCCTAAGCTTTTCGAAAATTTCAGCAACATCTTTGCTTAAAGGAATCCTTGAAACCGGCTTATATTCATGTGTTTCTCGAACATCCTTTTCAATATTATGATTAATCATATTCATTTCATTTAATAATTCTCGTGCCGATATTCGAAGTGCACCTTGTCCGAAGATCGCCCATTGCTCTGTATAGTCAGATGTAGCAACATGAATCTGAGTTGTCCGATTATTTAACTGGATTGCTAGTTTTTCGATACGTTCATCGGCCGATTCATTTTCCTTTGTAAATATAACTTCAACTTTATGCTGTTTATACTTTTTTTCTTTCCCCTTAACATATAAGGCATCAAATACAACAATTACTCTATATCCTGTGTATCCCTGATATTCAGCCATTTTTTCAATTAAACGATCTCTTGCATGACTTAGATTTGTTTTTTTTAAACTTCTAAGCTCCGGCCACGCACCAATTATGTTGTAACCATCTACGAGCAAAATGTCCATCACTATTCACCTTGCGGATGTCGTTTCCGATAAACCTCGTATATTAATAAACTAGCCGCCACAGAAGCATTCAAAGAGGTAACATGTCCCACCATTGGTAGGTGAACAAGAAAATCACATGATTCCTTGATTAGTCGACTAATCCCCTTCCCTTCACTACCAATAACGATAGCCAAAGGCATTTTTCCATCCATCGTGCGATAGTCTTGACTTCCTTTAGCGTCTGTACCAAAAATCCACAATCCACGTTCCTTTAATTCCTTAATTGTATTCGATAAATTTGTAACCCTTGCGACAGGTACATGTTCAATTGCTCCAGTTGATGCCTTTGCTACTGCAGCTGTTAATCCTACCGCTCTACGCTTAGGAATAATAATGCCATGAACGCCTGCTGCATCGGCAGTTCGCAAAATAGAGCCAAGATTATGTGGGTCTTCTAATTCATCAAGTATGATGAAGAAAGGATCCTCTTGTTTTTGTTCAGCTAACTTAAATAAATCATCTAATTCTGCATATTGATACGCAGCTACTTGAGCAACTACGCCTTGATGATTTTCTTTCACCATTTGATCAATTTTTTGTTTCGGAACATATTGAACTAAAACCTTTGATTCTTTTGCAAGTTTGATAATTTGTTGCATTTGCCCCTTATTAGAGCCTTCTGAAATCCATATTTTATTGATATCACGATTGGATTTTAAGGCTTCAATTACTGGATTTTTTCCAGCAATAAATTCTCTATCCATATTGATTCCTCCTATTAACTATGTGCTTCAACTGTTTCGATTGCCTTAAAAATAACATTTTCCAATCGATCGAAATCCTTCATTAAATATAAGTGACCAATTAATGCTTCAAACCCTGTACTATGATTATATGTTTGAACATCTGTATTTTTGGGAATCGATCCTGATTTTGCATTTCTCCCTCGTTTTACAATCGCTTTTTCCTCTTCTGTTAATACTTCTTGCTCTATAAACATTTTCAAAATACTTGCCTGCGCTTTTGCAGAAACATATTTTGTTGCCGCTTTATGCAAGTGATGAGGTTTCGTTTTTCCAAGGTGGAGAAGATGATGCCGTATATATACTTCATATACAGCATCTCCCATATAGGCAAGAGCTAAGCTATTAAGTTGTTTTACATCAACTGGCTTTTGCATATCATTCATGTTTACCCTCTTCTCCATCTAATTCCTTGTGGTGTATCCTCTAAAATAATATTCATTTCTTTCAGCTGATCACGAATTGCATCAGCTAATTGAAAATCTCTATCCTTACGTGCTTGATTTCGTTTTTGAATGAGCTCTTCAATTTCTTCATCCAATAATTCTTCCGATTCAAGTTTTAATCCTAGCACATTGAATAAACCTTTAAATTCATCCATAAAAGCATGTAACACTTTTTCTGATGTATTCTTTTCACGTAAATAATAATTTGCTTGCTTGGATAATTCAAATAATACAGAGATTCCATTCGCAGTATTAAAATCATCATCCATTTCTTTAACAAATTCTTGATGTGATTCCTCAATTTTTGTTAGCCATTCTTGATCATTTTCGGTTAAATTAGTACTGCTTTGTAAGCGATGTTTTAAATTCTGATACGATGTTTTAATACGTTCTAAACCACTACCCGCATTCTCCAATAGTTCTTCACTATAATTAATAGGATTACGATAATGTACAGAAAGCATAAAAAATCGTAAAACCTGAGGATCAAAATGTTTAATAATATCGTGAACTAGCACAAAGTTTCCAAGTGACTTAGACATTTTTTCATTGTTAATATTGATATAACCATTGTGCATCCAATAGCGGGCAAAAGTTTTTCCAGTTAACGCTTCTGATTGAGCGATTTCATTTTCATGGTGAGGGAAGGTTAGATCCTGACCACCCGCATGAATATCAATGGTGTCTCCTAAATATTTACGAGCCATCGCGGAGCACTCAATATGCCAACCTGGTCTTCCTTTTCCCCACGGACTTTCCCAATGGATCTCTCCCTCTTTAGCCGCCTTCCAAAGGGCAAAATCTAATGCATCTTCTTTCTTTTCTCCAACTTCAATACGAGCACCAGATTTTAAATCATCGACTGATTGATGAGAAAGTTTCCCGTACCCGTTAAACTTTCTTGTTCGATAATATACATCCCCTTCTGATTCATAAGCATATCCTTTATTTATCAATGTTTCGATAAATTCTATAATAATATCCATATTTTCTGTAACACGTGGATGCACACTTGCTTTATTGCAACCTAATGCAGAGACATCCTCAAAATAAGCATCGATAAAACGATCTGCGATTGTTGGTACATCTTCCCCCAACTCTTTAGCGGCCTTAATTAACTTATCGTCAACATCTGTAAAATTTGAAACAAAATCAACATCAAATCCACGATACTCTAAATACTTACGGACCGTATCAAAAACAATAGCCGGTCTTGCATTTCCAATGTGAATATAATTATATACGGTTGGACCGCACACATACATTTTTACTTTACCCTCTTCTAATGGGATAAATGGCTCCTTTTTTCTAGTTAACGTATTATAAATTTGAATGGACATGTACTTCTTCGACTCCTTCCTCTTGTATACGAGCTAATTCAGCTTCTAAATGTTTTATTCTTTCCTCCATAGCAGAACATACGTCAGCTACAGGATCCGGAAGATCACTATGATTTAAGTCCTTCTTAATTTTGACCCCATCTTGAATGACTACACGACCAGGAATTCCAACAACAGTAGAATTAGGAGGTACATTTTTCAAAACGACTGAACCGGCACCAATCTTAGAGTTTTCCCCAACTGTTATGGAACCTAACACTTTTGCTCCTGTTGCAATTAAGGCATTATCTTTAATTGTGGGGTGCCGTTTTCCTTTTTCCTTCCCTGTTCCGCCTAAAGTAACACCTTGAAACACTGTTACATTATCACCTATTTCACATGTTTCACCAATTACAACACCCATTCCATGATCAATAAAAAAGCGGCGTCCGATTTTGGCTCCTGGATGAATCTCTATTCCTGTAAAAAAGCGACTGATTTGTGAAATGACTCGGGCAATAAAAAACAGCCTTCTTTTATAAAATCCATGAGCAACTCTATGGGCCCATATGGCATGTAATCCTGAGTAAGTTAAAATGACTTCAAACGAACTTCTAGCTGCAGGGTCTTGCTCAAATACCACTTCTATATCTTCCTTCATGCGTTTAAACACGTATACCACTCCTTTCTATAGTATTCGTTAGAAAGCAACAAAAAAAACGCCTCTGAATAGACAGAGACGCTTTCTACGCGGTTCCACTCTGTTTGAATGCAATATAAGTATGACTACTTCTTGCATCCCAACTTCGTCCTTTTAACGATAGGAAAACCGCTTATTCCTACTAAAATACATCGTTCGGAATAAGATTCAGAGGTGCATTTCAAGAAACGAGAGGCCTAAACCACTTTCAGCCGGTGATGGTTCTCTCTTTCAAACTTCGTTTCTTTACTTCTCCTCATCAACACTTTTTCTTATATATTTAAAACAAAATTTTAGGTAGTCATTTATTTATACATACTATATTACATTTTTTATAAAAAGTTAACCAATAAGAGCTTCCAATCTGCTATTTATTTTTTCTTTGCCTAAAAGCTCAATCGTTTTTGGTAAATCAGGACCATGTGCTTGACCAGTTACCGCCACACGAATTGGCATGAATAATTTTTTACCTTTATGCCCTGTTGACTTTTGCACTGCTTTAATGGCTTTTTGAATTTCTTCTGCTTTAAACTCCTCTAAGCCATTAAGCTCTTGCAAAAAGGCTTTTAGAACTTCAGGAACTTGTTCCTCACTTAAAATTTGCTTCGCTTCTTCATCATAGGAAATGGAATCAGTGAAAAATAGCTTAGACAATTCAACAATTTCAGCACCATAACTCATTTGATCCTGATATAATGCAACTAAATGTTGTACCCATGTTTGTTCTTGCTCAAATAAATTCTCACTTACCAAATTAGCCTTGATAAGATGTGGCAACGCAATTTCAACCGCACGATCTACATCAAGCTGTTTCACATATTGGTTATTCATCCAAGTTAATTTTTGCTTGTCGAACAATGCAGGAGATTTAGACAATCGTTCAGCATCAAAAATCTTAATAAATTCTTCTTTCGTAAATAGCTCTTCTTCACCTTGAGGAGACCATCCTAGTAGCGCGATAAAGTTAAATAACGCTTCAGGCAGATAACCTAATTCCTCATACTGTTCAATAAATTGGATAATGCTTTCATCACGCTTGCTAAGCTTCTTACGACTTTCATTAACAATTAATGTCATATGTCCGAATATCGGTGGCTCCCAGCCAAATGCTTCATAAATCATTAATTGCTTCGGTGTATTCGTAATATGGTCATCTCCACGTAGAACGTGAGAAATTTTCATTAAATGATCATCAACTGCTACAGCAAAGTTATATGTCGGAATGCCGTCCTTTTTAATAATAACAAAGTCGCCAATTCCATCAGATTCAAAGCTTACATCGTCTTTGACCATATCTTTAAAAGAGTAAACACGGCCCTTTGGTACGGCAAAACGAATACTAGGCTTGCGTCCTTCTTTTTCAAGACGTTCTTGATCCTCTTTCGTTAAATGGCGGCACTTCCCAGAATATTGTGGTGTTTCTCCCCGTGCCATTTGCTCTTCACGTTCTGCTTCTAACTCTTCCTCTGTACAATAACATTTATATGCTAAATCTCTTTCTAAGAGATCGGTATAATATTTTTGATAGATTTCTCCACGCTCTGATTGACGATAAGGTGCATATTCACCTTCTTTATCGATACTCTCATCCCAGTCCATACCTAACCATTTTAAGTATTTTAACTGGCTTTCTTCGCCTCCAGCAATATTCCGCTTGAGATCAGTATCTTCAATACGAATGATAAATTTGCCTCCTTGACTACGGGCAAATAAATAATTAAAAAGGGCAGTCCTAGCATTACCTATGTGCAAGTGACCAGTAGGACTTGGTGCATATCGAACGCGAATATCGGTTGACATGAAATTTTCCTCCTAAAATAAATAACTATACTTTATATCTTAACTAATTACCGCTTTATTTTACCATATAATTTAATTTCTTTCGTCTCTTTCTAAAAGAATAACAGCCAAAGCTGCAATCCCTTCTCCTCTTCCAGTAAAACCTAATTTCTCAGTCGTTGTCGCTTTAACATTAACCTGATCAATTTCTCCTTCTAGAAGTTGTGCAATTCTCTGGCGAATTTCACCTATATATGGGGCCATTTTAGGCTTTTGAGCAATAATCGTACAATCAATATTTCCCAAACAATAACCCTTTTTCTTCACTAATTCCCAAACATGTTGAAGAAGAACTGCAGAATCGGCATCTTTGAATTTTGGATCTGTGTCAGGAAAATGTCTGCCAATATCCCCCTCACCAATTGCTCCTAAACTAGCATCTGCTATTGTATGTAATAAAACATCCGCATCTGAGTGTCCTAATAATCCTTTTTCATATGGAATTTGAACTCCACCAATAATAAGTGGTCTTCCTTCTACAAGCTGATGTACATCATACCCTTGACCAATACGAAACATATTAATAGTCTCCTTTTTCACCTGTTATTTCATTACTGATTGTTTTTTTAATATGGCTTCGGCAAAATAAAGATCTTCCGGAGTCGTTAGCTTAATATTATCATAACTTCCTGTAACGATATGAACAGGATAATTAATCCTCTCCACTAAAGAAGACTCATCTGTTCCAAGATAATGATCTTGTTTAGCCTGTTGATGTGCCTGAAAAAGAAGATCAAAGCGAAAAGCCTGTGGAGTCTGAACCTGCCACAAGCTTTTACGCTCTATTGTCTCCGTTACTTGATTATTGTTTACCTTTTTAATCGTGTCTTTTACCGGAACTGCCGCAATTGCAGCTCCTGCTTCACATGCTGAAGCAACTAATTGATGCACCATTTCTAATTGGATAAATGGCCTAGCTCCATCATGCACTAGAACAATCTCCGCATTTTGAGCTGCTAAAAGGCCATTATAAACACTATATTGTCTCTCCGATCCACCATACACGATTGTTATCTTTTCCTTCAAAGGTAAAGTATCAAGCATTTCTTCAAATTCAGCTTCATCATCAGGTTGAATAACTAATATAATTCCTTTGCAGTCCTTATCATGTAGGAAAATATTTATTGTATGCAAAATAATGGGCTGGTTTTGTAATTGAAGAAATAATTTATTTTTCCCAGCACCCATTCTCTTCCCCTGTCCTGCTGCAGGAATAATCACCTGATAATCCATGTTTTTTACTCCTAAATTCTTATTTAACTATCGTTTACAAAGCTCTTTCTAATAGTTTAGGCTTTGCAAATATCATACGCCCTGCAGATGTTTGTAAGACGCTTGTCACTAATACATCAATCCGTTTACCTATATAGTTTCTTCCTTCCTCAACAACAATCATTGTACCATCATCCAAATAAGCGATTCCTTGGTGATATTCTTTCCCATCCTTTATTAATTGGACATTTAACTCTTCGCCAGGAAGAACTACCGGCTTCACCGCATTTGCCAGATCATTAATATTCAAAACTTGTACACTTTGAAGTTCACAAACCTTATTCAGATTAAAATCATTTGTAACAACGATTCCGTTCGTTAGCTTCGCCAGTTTTATAAGCTTACTATCTACTTCTTGAATATCTTCAAAGTCACCTTCATAAATTTGAACCTCGATTGGAAGTTCCTTTTGGATTCTTTTGAGGATATCCAATCCTCTACGGCCTCTGTTACGTTTTAATGCATCAGATGAATCAGCAATATGCTGTAATTCCTCTAATACGAATTGCGGAATAACAATAATACCATCTAAAAATCCCGTTTGGCATATATCCGCTATTCTTCCATCAATAATGACGCTTGTATCCAATAGCTTCAATGAATTTGAAGGCTTTATTTCTTCTTCTGACTCTACTACATTCTTTTTCTTTTGGCGTGCAGACATTGTGAATAGACTCATTAGCTCTTCCCTTTTCTTAAATCCAACCTGAAAACCTACATAACCAAGTAATAATGTAAGAAGAATAGGAATTACCGTATTGAGAATTGGAATTTCCATTTTATTAAATGGGATTCCTGCTAAATATGCAACAAATAAACCAAAAATCAACCCAAGACTTCCTGATAATATTTCCGTAATCGGGGCTTTAACAATAGAATCTTCAAACCATTTTACAAACCCAACAACATACTCTACAGCCCAAAAAGAAATAAAATAAAAAATAATAGCACCGAAAATGGCAGTAGCATATGGATTATTAATAAGAACATAGTGGGAAAGACCAACTAGTTTTAATAACTCAGGCAAGAGAAAAATACCGAGTGTCCCACCGATAATTATAAAGCATGCTTGAACAATTCGCTTTAACATATCTTCACCTCCTTTATTCATTATAAACAAATTCCAAAGTTTAAAACGTCCAATTCATGAATATTTTTTGATTGTAATATTTTAGAAACACTTTTGATATATTGCTCACTTTTTTTACACATTTTCGATGTCCCTTCCTATGAAATTTACAGTTGTCGGTCAGCAAATGTTTGTTCTTTAATTAATTTTAGTCCCTCTCTTATCTTCCGCGCTCTAATCTCACCAATACCTTCCACATCATCCAGTTCATCCACTGTTGCTTTTAATATGTTGGGCAAAATTTTAAATTGAGCCACCAAATTTTCTAATATTGTTATTGGTAATCTCGGAATTTTATTTAACACTCGATAACCTCTTGGACATACATGCTCTTCAGGAGGAATATAGTTGTTATAACCTAGTAATTTCATGATTACATTGTCATCTAATACATCGGAACTAACGATATCTTGAAATCGTGAAAGCATTTCTAATGGTTTAGACTGAACATCAGATGCATAATCTTGAATAATTAATAGAGCCTCTTCTTCAATATCAGCTAATAGCTCTTTCATTTGTAAGCGAACAAGTCTGCCCTCTGTTCCGAGCTCATTTAAATAAGTGATTAGTTCCTTCTTAATTCTAATGACCATCTCTACGCGATGCAGGACTTGTAATAAGTCGCTATACGTTACTAGCTCCTCAAATTCAAGTACAGATAAATTAGAAATACTTTGGTCTAAAACAACTTTATATTTTTCTAATGTTTGAATCGCTTGATTAGCCTTTGTTAAAATAACCGAAATATCCTTTAAAGCATACCGAAAATTTCCTTGATAGAGGGTAATGACATTTCTCCTTTGTGATATAGCTATCACTAATGATTTCGTTTGCTTTGCTACCCTTTCAGCTGTTCTATGCCGCATTCCTGTCTCTGACGAGGAAATTGATGGATCTGGGGCTAATTGAGCATTGGCAATCAGTATTTTATTTCCTGTTTCATTTAAAATAATGGCCCCATCCATTTTTGCTAATTCATATAAATAGCTTGGACTAAATACACAATTAATTGAAAATCCTCCGTCTACTAATGATTGAATCCGATCATTGAACCCAAGAACAATCAACCCGCCTGTATTGGCACGTAAAACATTATCAATTCCTTCTCTTATAGGTGTGCCAGGTGCAATTAACTGTAAAATTTCTGACATGGATTTTTGTTGAGGCCTCTTATCTTCCATTGACTCATCCTCCTAAAGCTTGCTGTAAAGCTTCTTGAACAGTGGAAACTCCAATAACTTGAATATCCTTCGGGAAATTCCAACCACCGATATTATTGCTTGGAATGATAGCTCTTCGAAAACCTAATTTTGCCGCTTCCTGAACCCTTTGCTCGATGCGAGATACTCGCCTTACTTCTCCTGTCAGGCCAACCTCACCAATAATACAATCATCTGCTTTTGTCGGTTGATCCTTAAAACTAGAAGCAATGCTGATCATAACTGCTAGATCAATAGCAGGTTCATCTATTTTAATTCCGCCTGCTACCTTTAAGTAGGCATCATGATTTTGCAATAATAATCCGACTCTTTTTTCTAGTACAGCCATCAACAATGTCACCCGATTATGATCAATCCCCGTACCTGTTCTTCTTGGCATTCCGAACATTGAAGGGGATATTAGAGCTTGGATTTCTACTAAGACCGGACGTGTCCCTTCCATGGAAGCGACGACGGTTGAACCCGATGCCCCTTTTGAACGTTCTTCTAAAAAGATTTCTGATGGATTCTCAACCTCAGATAAGCCATAATCCTTCATTTCAAATATTGCCATTTCATTAGTAGAACCGAAACGGTTTTTCACAGCCCTCAATATCCGATAAGAATGATGGCGTTCTCCTTCAAAGTAAAGCACCGAATCTACCATATGTTCTAATAATCTTGGTCCCGCAATCGAGCCCTCTTTCGTAACATGCCCAACAATGAAAATAGCAATTCCTTTTGTTTTGGCAATTCTCATTAATTCCGCTGTACATTCTCTTACTTGTGATACACTACCAGGGGCAGAGGTAACCTCGGGGTGATATATCGTTTGTATCGAATCGATCACAACAAATTGTGGAGAAATCTCTTGGATAGTATGATGAATTGCTTCTAAATTCGTTTCCGAAAACACAAACAATTGATCTGACGATATTTGGAGACGGTCTGCGCGTAGCTTCGTTTGTTTTACTGATTCTTCTCCTGATATATATAAAACTCGGTGTTCATCCTTAGACAGTTGGGAGGAAACTTGAAGCAGTAATGTTGATTTACCGATTCCTGGATCACCACCGATTAATACAAGGGAACCGGGAACAACTCCACCACCCAACACTCGATTTAATTCCTTTAAGTCTGTTAATACCCTTTCTTCTTGCTCAGAAACTATTGTGGTAATAGGGGTAGCTTTTGTAACTTCACCAACAGGAGAATGAATGAATGCACCTTTTCTAGGCTTCCCAGTTATTTCGACTTCTTCCACCATTTTATTCCACTCATTACATCCTGGGCATCTTCCCATCCACTTAGCAGATTCATATCCACAAGACTGACAAATAAATTTCGTCGTCTTTTTTGCCATTTTTTACTTCCTCTCTATATATCTATGCTTTTCTGAAATACTCAATTACTTTTAAAAAGCTGTTTTTGTATTGATCAAAAGAAACCTCATATGGGAATCCTTCAAGAAGCAACAACGTTTTTAATAAATAGATTTTAAAAAAAGCACATGTTAGACATGTCAAAGATGAAACATTCTATTAACATCAACGTCAATTTCTATACCATAAAAATATTTACTATATATAGACGTTTCAATGTTGGATTTAGTTTCACTTTTTAGCGAGTTCCATTATTCGTAATGGAACTCGCGACTGACTATCTTCATGTACCTTTTTTATTGCTATAAAATTGATTCTGTTACTTCTGATGGCTTCACACTAAATTCGCCATCTACTACATCAATTACCACTTTTTGACCTTCTAAAATAACTCCTTTTAACAATTCCTCTGATAAACGGTCTTCTACATTTTTTTGAATTGCTCTCTTTAATGGGCGTGCCCCGTATTCAGGATCATAGCCCTCTTCTGCTATTTTATTTTTTGCCGCTTCTGTTAGCTCAAGTTCAATATGTTTTTCTTTCAATCGCTTCACTAATTGTTCTGATAGTAGTGAAACGATATGCTTTAAGTGTTCCTTTTCTAACGCATGGAAAACAATAATTTCATCAATACGGTTTAAAAACTCAGGACGAAACGCGCGTTTTAATTCATCCATTACTTTACTCTTCATGTCTTTATAGTCTTGATTTCCATCTTGAATATTAAATCCGACATATTTATTTCTTTTTAATGATTCTGCACCTACATTCGAAGTCATGATTAATACTGTATTTCTAAAATCAACAGTACGACCCTTCGAATCAGTTAGTCGCCCATCCTCTAAAACTTGTAATAGGATGTTAAATACATCAGGATGTGCCTTTTCAATCTCATCTAGTAAAATGACTGAATATGGCTTGCGACGAACCTTCTCTGTTAATTGTCCACCTTCTTCAAATCCTACATAACCTGGAGGTGATCCGACAAGTCTTGATGTAGAATGCTTCTCCATGTATTCCGACATATCAATTCGGATCATTGCATCTTCATCACCAAACATTGATTCAGCTAATGCTCTTGCAAGCTCAGTTTTACCCACGCCAGTTGGTCCTAAGAATATAAACGATCCTATCGGGCGTTTAGGATCTTTTAATCCCGCTCTTGCACGGCGAACAGCTTTTGAAACAGCTTTAACAGCCTCTTCCTGTCCAATAACGCGAGAATGTAAAATTTCCTCTAATCTCAATAGCTTTTCCGTTTCTGTTTGCGCCAGCTTTGAAACAGGAATTCCAGTCCAACTTGCAACTACTGTTGCAATATCTTCAACGGTTACTTCACTATTTTCTTGGCCTTGTTTTTCCTTCCAAGTCTTTTTCGTTTCTTCCAATTTTTCACGTAAACGTTGTTCAGAATCCCTTAAAGATGCGGCTTTTTCGAACTCTTGACTTTGAACAGCTGCGTCTTTTTCCTTCCTGATTTCCTCCAATTTGAGTTCAAGCTCTTTTAAATTTGGTGGCGTTGTAAATGATCGTAAACGGACTTTTGAACCAGCTTCGTCGATTAAATCAATTGCTTTATCTGGCAGAAACCGATCAGAAATATAACGATCAGATAGTTTTACAGCTGCCTCAATTGCATCATCTGTAATAGATACACGGTGATGTGCTTCATATCGATCCCTTAATCCTTTTAATATTTGAATAGACTCGTCAGTTGAAGGCTCATCTACTTGAATTGGTTGAAATCTTCGTTCTAATGCTGCATCCTTTTCGATATATTTACGATATTCATCCAATGTTGTTGCACCAATACATTGAAGCTCCCCACGTGCCAATGATGGCTTTAATATATTTGAAGCATCGATGGCTCCCTCTGCTCCACCTGCACCAATTAAAGTATGAAGCTCATCGATAAATAAAATAATATTTCCAGCTTGTCGGATTTCGTCCATTACCTTTTTCAAGCGATCCTCAAACTCTCCACGGTACTTTGTCCCAGCAACAACTGTTCCCATATCCAAAGTCATTACGCGTTTATCGCGAAGCGTCTCCGGCACCTCATTATTAACAATTTGCTGTGCCAACCCTTCTGCTATAGCTGTTTTCCCAACTCCAGGTTCTCCAATAAGGACTGGATTGTTCTTTGTTCGTCTGCTTAGTACTTCAATTACACGCTGAATTTCTTTGCTTCTTCCGATAACGGGATCTAGTGTTTCTTCTCTTGCAATAGCAGTTAAGTCACGTGCTAGGCTATCAAGGGTAGGAGTGTTAGCACTTGATGTGTTCCCTCCTTGATGGGTTCCCGCTTCATTACTTCCAAGTAATTGAAGAACCTGTTGTCTAGCTTTGTTCAAGCTCACACCTAAATTATTCAGTACTCTAGCCGCGACTCCTTCTCCCTCACGTATAAGACCTAATAAAATGTGCTCTGTACCAACATAGGAATGACCTAGTTTTCGAGCTTCATCCATGGATAATTCAATGACCTTTTTTGCACGTGGTGTATAATGAATATTTTGCCCAGAATCCTGGCCCTTTCCTATTAAGTTTTCCACCTCTACTTGGATTTTTTCGGGACTAAGTCCAAGTCCATATAATGCCTTTGCAGCAATTCCTTCACCCTCTTGAACTAATCCAAGAAGAATGTGTTCAGTACCGATATTATTATGCTTTAATCGAATGGCTTCTTCTTGAGATAAAGCTAATACTTTTTGTGCTCTTTCAGTAAATCGTCCAAACATCATATTAATCTCCTCCTAGCCGTTATTCATCTCTTCAAGTTTTAAACGTTCTCTTATAAGTGTTGCTCTGCGAATATCTCTTTCATAGGGACGCAATGGACCACCAGCATATTGTTGTAAAAAACCTGGTTGTGTAAAGATCATTAATTCATTTAAGATATTTTTAGATACATTTTTGATATAGCCTGTATCAATCCCTAAACGAACATCGGACAAGCATTGTGACGCTTCCTTTGATTCAATTATTCTACTATTGGTCAATACACCATAAGACCTGAAAACTCTATCTTCTAATTGTATGTTAGAGGTTTTAATCAATGCTTCTCTTGCTGACCTTTCTTGTGCAATGATCTGTTGAACAACACTAATTAAATCCTCGACAATATCTGTTTCAGATTTACCTAATGTAATTTGATTAGAAATTTGAAAAATATTACCCAATGCCTCGCTGCCTTCTCCATAAATTCCACGAACCACTAATCCTAATTGATTAATAGCAGGAATAATACGATTCATTTGTTGAGTAAGGATAAGTCCAGGTAAGTGAACCATAACTGATGCTCTTAATCCTGTGCCGACATTAGTTGGACAGCTTGTCAAATATCCCAGCTTTTCACTATATGCATAATCAATATGTTCTTCCATTAAATCATCAATTTTATTTGCCTTATCTAAAGCTTCTTTTAGTTGTAGACCAGGAAATAAGCATTGTATCCGTATATGGTCTTCCTCATTAATCATTATACTAACATCCTCTTCACTTGATAAAATCACTGCACCATGTGAAGAATCATCTGCTAAATTCGGGCTAATAAGATGTTTTTCGACTAACACCTTCTTCTGTAAAGCTTGTAGCTGATCCATTTTAAGTAATTCTACTTGATTGCCTTCGAGATGGAAATCAGTATGTAAAACTGATTCTACTTTAGATATAATTTCTCTTGCTTCCTCATTACTAAACAATGTCGGGAATTTATAGTCCTTGAAGTTTCGAGCTAATCGAATTCTTGAACTTAGCACAATATCAGAATCTGGTCCCTCTTTACTCATCCATGAACTTACTGCTTGACTAATGAATTTTTCTAAACTCATGAGGTTTCCCTCCCATCATTCAGAAGTGAACTCTCTAAGGCTCGAACTTGATCTCGAATATCAGCAGCCTTTTCGAATTCTTCATGATTTATTGCTTGCTGTAAATCTAATTTTAACTGTTGGATTTGCCTCTTTATATGAACAGCGCCTCCAATTCTTTTCGGTACTTTACCATGGTGTTCGATATTTCCACTATGAAGCCTTTTTATAATCGGATGTAATCGTTCATTAAAGGTTTCATAACATGTGGAACAACCAAAGCGTCCAATATTAACAAATTGTTTAAATGTCATTTTGCAATTCGGACATTGCAAAATTTCATTTTTTTGAATTGTGCCTTGTTTTGCTTGTTGAAAAACTGGATCAAAATTTAATAATCCTGCAATTATATTGTTAATAGAGAATCCAGGTTCCCCCTCAAACATAAACATCTCACCTTTTTCCTGTGCACATTTCTCACAGTAATGGAATTCGGTTTTTTCTCCATTAATAATTTTGGTAAAATGAAGAGTTGCCGGTCTTTCATTACACTCCTGACAAATCATTTTACTCACCTCTATATTATTTATATTTTAAAGTCATTAGCATGGCCGTTAGCATTCTAGCTCTTAATTGGTCCCTTTCTGGAAGGTCCAAATAAAGAACAGAACGATCCATTACGCTTAACATAATTTTCGCTTCTCTTTTTGAAATAACTTCTTCTTCAACTAAACGAATAATCACATCCTCAGCATTTGATTGTGATATTCTGGACTTTATTAATAGTAATAAATGATCAATTAATTGTGCCTGGTCGTGAGGTTTAACCTTAATAATACGAATATATCCTCCACCACCTCTTTTACTTTCAACTACATATCCTCTTTCTATAGTGAATCTGGTATTGATTACGTAGTTAATCTGGGAAGGTACACATTGAAATTTATCGGCAATTTCACTTCTTTTTATTTCCACAATTTCACTACCATTCATTTCCAAAACCTGTTTGAGATAACTTTCAATAATATCCGATATATTTTTCATCAAGTCCACCTCCTTCTACGACTTGACTTTGACTATATTTGACTTTAATTATACATGATGATATCAGAAAAGCGCAAG
>NZ_CP065424.1:95000-97500 GCF_017809215.1 Heyndrickxia oleronia | reverse complement strand
TCTACCTCCAAGACTCTTACCTTAAGGCTAGCCCTAAAGCTATTTCGGAGAGAACCAGCTATCTCCAAGTTCGATTGGAATTTCTCCGCTACCCACACCTCATCCCCGCACTTTTCAACGTGCGTGGGTTCGGGCCTCCAGTAAGTGTTACCTTACCTTCACCCTGGACATGGGTAGATCACCTGGTTTCGGGTCTACGACCTCATACTTAATCGCCCTATTCAGACTCGCTTTCGCTGCGGCTCCGCCTCTTCAGCTTAACCTTGCATGAAATCGTAACTCGCCGGTTCATTCTACAAAAGGCACGCTATCACCCTGCATAAAGCATAGGGCTCTAACTACTTGTAGGCACACGGTTTCAGGTTCTCTTTCACTCCCCTTCCGGGGTGCTTTTCACCTTTCCCTCACGGTACTGGTTCACTATCGGTCACTAGGGAGTATTTAGCCTTGGGAGATGGTCCTCCCTGCTTCCGACGGGATTTCACGTGTCCCGCCGTACTCAGGATCCACTCTGGAGGGAACGAAGTTTCAACTACAGGGTTGTTACCTTCTTTGACGGGCCTTTCCAGACCTCTTCATTTACTCCGTTCCTTTGTAACTCCGTATAGAGTGTCCTACAACCCCAAGAGGCAAGCCTCTTGGTTTGGGCTTCTTCCGTTTCGCTCGCCGCTACTCAGGAAATCGCAATTGCTTTCTCTTCCTCCGGGTACTTAGATGTTTCAGTTCCCCGGGTCTGCCTTCCTTACTCTATGTATTCAAGTAAGGATACTACCCCATTACGGGCAGTGGGTTCCCCCATTCGGAAATCTCCGGATCAAAGCTCGCTTACAGCTCCCCGAAGCATATCGGTGTTAGTCCCGTCCTTCATCGGCTCCTAGTGCCAAGGCATTCACCGTGCGCCCTTACTAACTTAACCTAAAAGGTTATTTAAAACTACTTAATGGATTCATCCATAAAGTGGCGATTCTCGGTTATTACTTGGTTACTTCTTACATATCTAGTTTTCAAAGAACAATCCGGCGAATGATAAGCTTCGAATCTCTTCGTCAGCGCACTCACTCACATCCTCACGTATGTTTAATACGTTCCGGTGCTCATTCGCTTGCTTCCTCGACCTTCTCGCTTCTAATTCACCTCTATTAAAATGAAAGGATTAACCTTTCAAAACTGAACAAAACAGAAGACGTCTGAACCACGTAAGTGGTTTTCCATATTCCTTAGAAAGGAGGTGATCCAGCCGCACCTTCCGATACGGCTACCTTGTTACGACTTCACCCCAATCATCTGTCCCACCTTCGGCGGCTGGCTCCAAAAGGTTACCTCACCGACTTCGGGTGTTACAAACTCTCGTGGTGTGACGGGCGGTGTGTACAAGGCCCGGGAACGTATTCACCGCGGCATGCTGATCCGCGATTACTAGCGATTCCGGCTTCATGTAGGCGAGTTGCAGCCTACAATCCGAACTGAGAATGGTTTTATGGGATTGGCTAAACCTCGCGGTCTTGCAGCCCTTTGTACCATCCATTGTAGCACGTGTGTAGCCCAGGTCATAAGGGGCATGATGATTTGACGTCATCCCCACCTTCCTCCGGTTTGTCACCGGCAGTCACCTTAGAGTGCCCAACTGAATGCTGGCAACTAAGGTCAAGGGTTGCGCTCGTTGCGGGACTTAACCCAACATCTCACGACACGAGCTGACGACAACCATGCACCACCTGTCACTCCTGTCCCCGAAGGGAAATCCCTATCTCTAGGGAGGTCAAGAGGATGTCAAGACCTGGTAAGGTTCTTCGCGTTGCTTCGAATTAAACCACATGCTCCACCGCTTGTGCGGGCCCCCGTCAATTCCTTTGAGTTTCAGCCTTGCGGCCGTACTCCCCAGGCGGAGTGCTTAATGCGTTAGCTGCAGCACTAAAGGGCGGAAACCCTCTAACACTTAGCACTCATCGTTTACGGCGTGGACTACCAGGGTATCTAATCCTGTTCGCTCCCCACGCTTTCGCGCCTCAGCGTCAGTTACAGACCAGAGAGTCGCCTTCGCCACTGGTGTTCCTCCACATCTCTACGCATTTCACCGCTACACGTGGAATTCCACTCTCCTCTTCTGCACTCAAGTCTCCCAGTTTCCAATGGCCGCTTGCGGTTGAGCCGCAAGATTTCACATCAGACTTAAGAAACCGCCTGCGCGCGCTTTACGCCCAATAATTCCGGACAACGCTTGCCACCTACGTATTACCGCGGCTGCTGGCACGTAGTTAGCCGTGGCTTTCTGGTTAGGTACCGTCAAGGTACCGCCCTATTCGAACGATACTTGTTCTTCCCTAACAACAGAGTTTTACGATCCGAAAACCTTCATCACTCACGCGGCGTTGCTCCGTCAGACTTTCGTCCATTGCGGAAGATTCCCTACTGCTGCCTCCCGTAGGAGTCTGGGCCGTGTCTCAGTCCCAGTGTGGCCGATCACCCTCTCAAGTCGGCTACGCATCGTCGCCTTGGTGAG
>NZ_CP065424.1:37500-90000 GCF_017809215.1 Heyndrickxia oleronia | reverse complement strand
CTTCGGCGGCTGGCTCCAAAAGGTTACCTCACCGACTTCGGGTGTTACAAACTCTCGTGGTGTGACGGGCGGTGTGTACAAGGCCCGAACGTATTCACCGCGGCATGCTGATCCGCGATTACTAGCGATTCCGGCTTCATGTAGGCGAGTTGCAGCCTACAATCCGAACTGAGAATGGTTTTATGGGATTGGCTAAACCTCGCGGTCTTGCAGCCCTTTGTACCATCCATTGTAGCACGTGTGTAGCCCAGGTCATAAGGGGCATGATGATTTGACGTCATCCCCACCTTCCTCCGGTTTGTCACCGGCAGTCACCTTAGAGTGCCCAACTGAATGCTGGCAACTAAGGTCAAGGGTTGCGCTCGTTGCGGGACTTAACCCAACATCTCACGACACGAGCTGACGACAACCATGCACCACCTGTCACTCCTGTCCCCGAAGGGAAATCCCTATCTCTAGGGAGGTCAAGAGGATGTCAAGACCTGGTAAGGTTCTTCGCGTTGCTTCGAATTAAACCACATGCTCCACCGCTTGTGCGGGCCCCGTCAATTCCTTTGAGTTTCAGCCTTGCGGCCGTACTCCCCAGGCGGAGTGCTTAATGCGTTAGCTGCAGCACTAAAGGGCGGAAACCCTCTAACACTTAGCACTCATCGTTTACGGCGTGGACTACCAGGGTATCTAATCCTGTTCGCTCCCCACGCTTTCGCGCCCTCAGCGTCAGTTACAGACCAGAGAGTCGCCTTCGCCACTGGTGTTCCTCCACATCTCTACGCATTTCACCGCTACACGTGGAATTCCACTCTCCTCTTCTGCACTCAAGTCTCCCAGTTTCCAATGGCCGCTTGCGGTTGAGCCGCAAGATTTCACATCAGACTTAAGAAACCGCCTGCGCGCGCTTTACGCCCAATAATTCCGGACAACGCTTGCCACCTACGTATTACCGCGGCTGCTGGCACGTAGTTAGCCGTGGCTTTCTGGTTAGGTACCGTCAAGGTACCGCCCTATTCGAACGATACTTGTTCTTCCCTAACAACAGAGTTTTACGATCCGAAAACCTTCATCACTCACGCGGCGTTGCTCCGTCAGACTTTCGTCCATTGCGGAAGATTCCCTACTGCTGCCTCCCGTAGGAGTCTGGGCCGTGTCTCAGTCCCAGTGTGGCCGATCACCCTCTCAAGTCGGCTACGCATCGTCGCCTTGGTGAGCCGTTACCTCACCAACTAGCTAATGCGCCGCGGGTCCATCTGTAAGTGATAGCCGAAGCCATCTTTCAATTCTCCCTCATGCGAAGAAAAAAGTTATCCAGTATTAGCCCCGGTTTCCCGGAGTTATCCCAGTCTTACAGGCAGGTTACCCACGTGTTACTCACCCGTCCGCCGCTAATCATCAGGGAGCAAGCTCCCATCAGATTCGCTCGACTTGCATGTATTAGGCACGCCGCCAGCGTTCGTCCTGAGCCAGGATCAAACTCTCCAAAAAGATGTTTGATATAGCTCTTTATAAATAAAAGTAATTCATTGACGTTTCGTTTTGTTCAGTTTTCAAAGATCAATCATTGCTGTTTTTTCTCAGCGACTTTTATATTATACTTATTAAAATCACTATTGTCAACAACTTTTTTTATTTTCTTTTTCAAGCTTCGTTGTCCTCTTGTGGGGCAACGAATAATAATATACCACCTTTTTTTTGATGTTGCAACAGTTTTTTTCTCTTTTTTTTAACAAAAAATTATTATACTAAAATATCATATTCAATTTCTAAAATATAAAGCTCTTCTCATAAAAGAGAAGAGCTCTATTTTTAGTCACGATGCTTCATCGTTGGGAATAATAATACGTCGCGAATGGAAGCTGAATTCGTTAATAGCATTACAAGTCGATCAATACCGATTCCTAGTCCACCTGTTGGAGGCATTCCATATTCTAGTGCTTCAATAAAATCATCATCCATTTGATGAGCTTCATCATTTCCTTGCTCACGTTCCTTTAATTGAGCCTCAAAGCGTTCGCGTTGATCAATTGGATCATTTAATTCTGTAAATGCATTTGCATGCTCACGACCGACAATAAACAACTCAAAACGATCAGTAAAGCGTGGATCTTCATCATTTTTCTTAGCCAATGGAGATATTTCTACTGGATGACCGTAAATAAATGTTGGCTGAATTAATCTTTCTTCAACCTTTTGTTCAAAGAACTCATTTACAATATGTCCATATTGCATGTGCTTAGTTATCTCAATACCATGTTCATTTGCTAACTGACGAGCCTCTTCAACAGTAGTAACATTCCAAAAATCTACACCTGTATATTCTTTTACTGCATCCACCATATGAAGTCGACGCCATTCCGGTTCAAGATTTACCTCATTATCTCCATATTGGATTGTTGTCGTCCCAAGAACTTCTTTAGCAATATGTGCTACTAAATTCTCTGTTAATTTCATAATATCCTTATAATCTGCATATGCTTCATACAATTCAATCATAGTGAATTCTGGATTATGCCTTGTTGATACACCTTCATTACGGAATACTCGTCCAATTTCATAGACTTTTTCTAGTCCACCTACAATTAGACGTTTTAAATGCAATTCAATAGCAATACGCATATATAAAGGCATGTCCAATGCATTATGATGGGTAATAAATGGTCTTGCTGACGCTCCACCCGCTATAGCATGCATCATTGGCGTTTCTACCTCTAGGTACCCATGCTGATCTAAATAACGTCTCATTGACTGAATAATTAAGCTTCGAGTGATAAAAGTCCGTTTACTTTCTTCACTCATAATTAAATCAAGATATCTTTGACGATAACGTTGTTCAATATCCTTTAAACCATGAAATTTATCAGGTAATGGACGAAGTGATTTTGTTAATAATGTAAATTCTTTTACCTTAATTGATAGTTCTCCAACTTTTGTTTTGAAAACAGTTCCTGATATACCTACAATATCACCAAGATCAACAGTATCGAATAACTCATACTGCTCTTCTCCCACTGTATCTTTACGCACATATATTTGAATTTGGCCGTTTAAATCTTGCACATGAGCAAAACCAGCTTTTCCTTTACCTCTCTTAGTCATAATACGACCAGCAATCGTTACAGAGACATCCTTTTCATCTAAGTCCTCTTTTGTAAATTCTTCATACTGTTCTTTTATCTGCTGTGTATTATGTGTCCGATCAAAGCGTTTACCAAAAGGATCCATTCCATTTTCACGGATAGAATTCATTTTTTCTCTTCTAACCTGTAATTGGTCATTCAATTCCTCAAAACTCATTTATTGTCACTCCATCCTATATATTAAAACTCTTATTCCTATCATTATACTTTATTATTGTACACAATTTCACATTTTCAGACATCCTAAATGTTTATCTAAAATTCATTCCATATTATGTATGAAAAAACCACCAGAAATACTGGTAGTTTTATTTCGAAAATTAGCTAACCTTTATGACACCTGATTTTACTTCTTCTATAGAAGGAGTAAGTAGGCTAACAAGTTCAGCGCGTCAATCATCATTATTTATCTACAGGAGTTAGATCCTCCACGGTAATTCCAAGTAAACTGGCGACACTTTCTAGAAATTCCTCAGAAGGCAAACGACTTCCTCTTTCAATTTCTCCTAAAATAGATACAGATATGTGCAATTCCTTCGCAAGACTTTCTTGAGTATAACCTTTTAATTTTCTAAAAGCTCGAATCCGTCTTCCCCATTTATCTATCTCCATAAGCGAACTCCTTCTTTATCAGGTATTTCGTCTAGAATTTGATGCAACGGGGTTGTTGCATTTGGTAACTGAATGGTTGGATCAATCTCTATTAACGGTACTAAAACAAATGCTCTTTCATGCATCCGTGGATGAGGTACAATTAACCTCTCTGTTTCAATATTTTCGTTATTAAAAAGTAAAATGTCAAGGTCAATCGTCCTTGGTCCCCATCTAAATTCCCTAATTCTCCCCAATTCCTGTTCAATGTTTAAGCACTTTTCAAGCAGTTGTTCTGCAGTAAGATCTGTTTCTACCTTCAGAACAATATTCAAAAATTTACCTTGATCTGTATATCCTACCGGATCAGTTTCATAAATAGATGAACTTGCTAGTACATTTATTTTAATATCTTGATTAAGAAAACTACAAGCATGCTGCAAATGCTGTGCTCTATCTTCAATATTAGATCCTAACGAGATATATGCAATATTAATCATTTATTTGTCCTCTTGTAATCTCCACCGCAACCGATTGGTAGTGTCCAGGAATTGGAGGATCTGGTTTGACCACTTGAATAGTCACTTGATGAACGGTTGGGAATCCACTTAAAATGACCTTAGAAATCTCTTCTGCAACGGCTTCTAATAATTGATAAGGTTTACCTTCGACAACAGCTTTACAGCATTCATATACCTCAGCATAGCTAACTGTATCGTTTAAATGATCCGTTTTCCCCGCTTTTTGTAAATCTAATTCTAACACTAAGGTAACACGAAACCTTTGCCCTAAGCGAGTCTCTTCCGGTAATACGCCGTGATAACCATAGAATTCCATATTATTTAAATAAATTTTATCCATTTAGCTCACCTTTACCTACTAGCACATCCATCATTTTTGTCATTCTACTTATCTCTTTTACATCATGCACTCTCATCATTTGGCACCCCTTCTCCAAACCATAGCAAACAGTAGCTCCCGTCGCTTCCAACCTTTCATCTACAGGTAAATTCATCACTTGTCCAATCATAGATTTTCTAGATGTTCCTAATAAAACTGGATATCCAAGACCAACTAACTTATCTAGGTTTTTCATCATTTCTATATTTTGTTTTAAATCCTTGGCAAACCCTATCCCAGGATCTAGAATAATACGTTCATCCTTTACACCAGCTTTTTTGGCAATTGATATACTTTCATAGAGATCATTTAATACATCTCTAATAAAGTCCTGATAATCTATATTTTCTCTATTATGCATGAGAATAATTGGAACATCGTAATTCGCGGCAACATCAGCAATTTCAGGATCCTTTTTCGCTCCCCATATATCATTAATGATATGTGCACCTGCAAGGATTGCTTGCCTTGCTGTTTCTGCCTTATAGGTATCAATGGATATCGGTACATTCACGATTTTTGAAATTTCTTTTATGACAGGAACAACCCTTGAGATTTCTTCCTCCACTTCAACCGTAGCATAACCAGGTCTAGTTGATTCTCCACCTACATCGATGATATCTGCTCCATCTTCAACCATTTGCTTAGCATGCTGTATTGCTTTTTCTATATGATTAAACTTTCCACCATCGGAAAATGAATCCGGGGTAGCATTCAAAATACCCATAATTAATGTTTTATTTCCATAATCTAATTGGTATGACTTACATTGTAAAACTCGCCCCATATTCTTCTCCTTCCAACACATATTCTTTTATATTTACAGTCTAACGCTTAATTGTTATATTCTACAACCCGTTTCGCCATTTATCGACAGAAAAAAAAGGCAGACGGGTTTTCCGAATGCCTTTCCATTAATAAAAATCACTATTTAGCTAGCAAATTTATTAATCTTCAAATTGATACAAATTTGTACTTAAATATCGTTCACCATTATCTGGTATGATTGCTACTACTTTTTTACCCTTACCTAGTTCAGAAGCTACTTTCAAGGCAGCATGAATTGCCGCACCTGCTGAGATCCCACCTAAGATTCCTTCCTCTCTAGCTACTCTTCGAGATGCTTCGAAAGCTTCTTCCGTTCCGACATGAATAATTTCGTCATAAATCTCTCTATTTAATGTATCCGGTACAAAATTAGCCCCAAGACCCTGAAGCTTATGCGGACCTGGCTTTCCACCTGCAAGAATCGGAGAATCCTTTGGTTCTACAGCATATATTTTGATATTCGGATACGCCTCTCTTAAAACTTGACCAGAACCTGAGATCGTTCCTCCTGTTCCAATTCCAGATACAAACGCATCTAATTGTTCACCCATCTGCTCGACAATTTCTCTTCCAGTTGTTAAACGATGGATTTCTGGATTTGCTTCATTTTTAAATTGTTGTGGCATAAAGTATCCATTTTCTTTTGCTAATTCTTCCGCCTTTCGAACTGCACCATTCATCCCTTCAGAACCTGGTGTTAACACTAACTGCGCGCCATATGCTCGAAGGAGATTTCTACGTTCCATACTCATCGTCTCTGGCATAACTAATACTGCTTTATATCCTTTAGCAGCAGCAATCATCGCAAGTCCTATCCCAGTATTACCGCTTGTCGGTTCAACAATCGTATCACCTAGTTGCAGTTTCCCCTCTCTCTCAGCGGTCTCGATCATTGCTAAAGCGATTCGGTCCTTTACACTACTTCCAGGATTCATGTACTCAAGCTTTAAATATACTTCTGCTTGATTTTCATCAGTTAGTCGATTTAACTTTACAATCGGTGTTCCTCCAACAAGTTCGGCAATTGAATTTACTAAACGAGCCATTTCTCTCCACCTCAAATTCCGAGTATTTTTATTGGTTTAATTATTTAAAATTTAACATTTTATCGATAAAAAGTCAAAGATAAAGTAGTTTTATCATAACCAAAAAGACATAAGTCATTATAACCTATGTCTTTTATCCCTTGTTTATTGCTATATTTTGATTAAATAATATGGCTATTTTGTATAGATTGCATACAGTCTTATATCTTTTCTCAGTAATTTCTTTTCCAAAATTTTCTGGATGACGATTAAAGAGTTTTCAATTCCTAGGTCTATAAATTTTAAAATGAGCCCTATTCTTCTGCTAATAATTCTTCCAATTCATTTTTGGAAAATACATATTTTTCATTACAAAAATGACATTGCGCTTCAGCTTTTCCATCCTCTTCAATCATATCTTTAATTTCTTCTTTGCCTAAGCTAATGATAGCAGCACCAAAGCGTTCTTTTGAACAATTACACTTAAATTGAACCGGCAACTTCTCTAATATCTTGACATTGTCTTTTCCTAAGATGTTCTCAAGAATTTCTTCAGGACTTAGTCCTTTTTGAATCAGCTTAGAAATAGGTTCCGTTGCTTGTAATCTTTTTTCAATATCATTAATAACATGCTCTTCTGTACCTGGTAGTAATTGGATGATAAACCCACCTGAAGCTAAAATTGAATTATCAGGATTGACTAATACCCCTACCCCAACCGATGAAGGTGTTTGTTCAGATGCCACAAAGTAATAAGTAAAATCTTCACCTAATTCACCAGAAACAATAGGAACCTGACCAGAGAAATTTTCCCTTAATCCTAAATCTTTTACGACTGTCAATGTCCCTTCAGTTCCCACTGCTCTTCTAACATCTAGCTTTCCTTTTTCATTTAAGTCAAAATGAACCTGAGGATTGGTAACATATCCTCTTACTTCGCCTTTTGCATTACTATCGACTAGAATAGGACCAATCGGACCATTGCCTTCTATTTTAACTGTTATTTTCTCATCACCTTTAAGCATCGCACCCATCATGACTCCTGCTGACATCGTACGTCCTAAAGCTGCTGATGCAGTAGGCCAAGTATAGTGGCGGCGAACAGCTTCTCCTACCGTCTCTGTGCTTTTTACTGCATAAGCGCGAACTTGATTATTATATGCTAATGCTTTTACTAAGTAGTCGCTCATTGTTAACTTCCCTTCAATCATTTTTATTTCTTTTATAAATTAAACGTAAGCCTTTTAATGTTAGAAATGGATCAACTATATCGATTGCCTTTGATTCATTGGCAATTAAACTTGCATGTCCACCCGTTGCAATTACGGTAGGTACCTTTTTACTGTTTGCTTTCATGCGTGTTACAATACCTTCTACTTGTCCTACATATCCATAAACAATCCCCGCTTGCATTGCAGCAACAGTGTTTTTCCCAATAACCCCCTCTGTTCTTGCAATTTCAATTCTTGGAAGCTTAGCAGCCTTTGAATACAATGCTTCAGCGGAAATACCAATTCCAGGAGCAATGGCACCCCCCATATATTGGCTATGCTCATTGATATAGCAAAAAGTTGTTGCGGTTCCGAAATCTACAATAATGAGCGGACTACCATATTCTTGAATTCCCGCAACAGCATTTACAATTCTGTCAGCGCCTACCTCACGTGGATTTTCGTATTTAATATCTAGGCCTGTTTTAATCCCAGGACCAACGACTAATGGTTTAACATGAAAATACTTATTACACATTCTTTCTAATGTATACATAATTGGTGGAACAACAGTTGAAATTATGATTCCATTAATATCTTTGAATTCAATCCCTACATGTTGAAATAATGCACCTATGACCATTGCATACTCATCTTCTGATTTGTGTCGATTCGTTTCCACTCGCCAATGGAACTTCAGTTGATCTTGATCATATACACCCAATACAATATTTGTGTTTCCTACGTCTAAAACAAATAACATAAGCTCACCACTTTACCCTAATCTAAATTGCATGCCAACATCATACCATAATTTATATTGATATAAATAATCATATGAAACATAAACGTATAACTTTTTCATCCAAATGAAATCTACAAAGCCTCTGCTCCTACTCCTAAAGAGAGGAAATTAAAAAGGGAGATTTGCTAATGCAAAAGCCAACTTGATTAGAAAATGTCAAAGGAAGCACTTCTCTGTGTAGAGATTATTTGACATCTTGGAGTTAGAAGTTTATCCAGAAAGAACTGATTCAGAACCGTCTTATCCTTATCATAAAATGCAGTTTTCATGAACTTTGTTCCTAAACGCCATAATGCCTGCTTTAACACCCGAGGATTTACTCGCTTTAATTCTGTTATTTATAAATCATTTTAAGAAAAGAGCCTAAAAAAGGACATCGCTATTACATAATAGCGATGTCCTTTATAAAAATATTTATTCATTAGGCTTTTCATTATCATCCTGTTCAGGAGTCACAGTTGGCCCAAACTTTTCAGGTCGATTATCATCGTCTGATTTCGTTACTTCTTCGTCTTTCTTCTGGATATTCACCTTTAAAGAATCCTTTGATTCATCTTGATCTAACTTAGGCGTTTCCAATGTTGATGCTTTTCGATCCGGTAAAGTTCCATGATCGTAAATATGTTTGATTTGTTCCGCATCTAAAGTTTCAACTTCTAATAATGTGTTAGCAATAATTGTGAACTTTTCACGGTTTTCAAGAATGATTTTTCTCGCTCTTTCATAACACTCTTTAATAATATCTTGAATTTCAGTATCAATTTCATAAGCAATTTTATCAGAGTAATTTTGCTCATTGTTAAAATCTCTACCTAGGAATACTTGCCCACCTTGTGATTGGCCAAACTGTAAAGGTCCAAGTTTATCACTCATACCATATTCAGTAACCATTTTTCGAGCAATATTTGTCGCACGTTGGAAATCATTGGATGCTCCTGTAGAAACCTCTCCAAAAGTAACTTCCTCTGCTACACGACCACCTAATAAACCAGTAATTTTGTCAAGCAATTCAGGCTTAGTCATTAAATAGCGATCTTCCTTCGGTAACATAACCGCATATCCGCCAGCTTGACCACGAGGTACAATCGTTACCTTATGAACCATCTCAGCCTCATCTAAAACAAGTCCGATAATGGTATGACCACTTTCGTGGAAAGCAACAATTTTTCTTTCTTTTTGTGATACAACTCGACTTTTCTTAGACGGTCCGGCAATCACACGGTCCGTTGCTTCATCTACATCAGTCATATCAATTTTTTTCTTATCTTGTCTTGCAGCAACTAGTGCAGCTTCATTTAATAAGTTTTCTAAATCAGCACCAGAAAAGCCTGGTGTTCTTTGTGCAATTGCTTTTAAATCTACAGATCCATCTAGCGGTTTATTTCTTGCATGGACACGTAATACAGCTTCTCGCCCATTAACATCTGGACGATCTACAGTGATTTGGCGGTCGAAACGTCCTGGACGCAATAATGCTGGGTCAAGGATATCAGGTCTATTGGTTGCAGCCACAATAATAATTCCTTCATTTGCTCCGAATCCATCCATCTCAACAAGTAATTGGTTTAATGTTTGTTCACGCTCATCATGACCTCCACCGAGACCAGCTCCACGTTGACGACCAACTGCATCAATTTCATCGATAAAAATTATACAAGGTGCATTCTTTTTCGCATTTTCAAATAGGTCACGAACACGTGAAGCACCGACACCAACAAACATTTCTACAAAGTCAGAACCACTTATGGAGAAGAACGGAACACCCGCTTCACCAGCTACAGCTCTTGCTAATAAAGTTTTACCAGTACCTGGAGGTCCAACAAGTAATACTCCTTTAGGAATCCTTGCACCTAATTCAGAGAATTTACGTGGATCTTTTAGAAATTCTACTACCTCTACAAGTTCTTGTTTTTCTTCATCTGCTCCTGCTACATCACGAAAACGGACTTTTTTCTTATCATCATTGTAAAGCTTTGCCTTACTTTTCCCAAAGTTCATTACACGGCCACCGCCGCCTTGGGCCTGATTCAATAAGAAGAAGAAAAGGATAAAGATAATAACAAAAGGAATAATGGAGGTGAAAAAGGACACCCAACCATTCGTTTCTTTCGCTGGCATATTCTCTACCTTAGCATCTTTTGCCTTCGCAACTTGATCGATACGATCTAAAGCAGTGGGATTGTTTAATACATATGTGACAAACTTAGTTTTATCTTTTAATTCTCCTCTTGCTTCATATACGCCTCTTTCTGGCTGTAATGAGACACTGTTTACTTCCCCTTTTTCTAAGTAAGAAACAAACTGATCATATGATATATTTTCTGTTGACTCATTGTTATTGTTAAAATAACTAACAATCCCAATAAGGACTAGAAAGAGTAATACATAAAAGATGGTATTTCTAAAAATTCTACTCATTCCTTACCTCCTCCCACGATCAAAAAACTATCTTCAATAGTATCATAGAAATTCTTAACTTTACAACAATTTGCATATATGGATAGAATCTTCCTCACCACATAACTTTTATTCATATACCCTTTATTTTAAACTTATTCACTTTTGTTATACACTTCAGGTTTTAAAACGCCAATATATGGAAGATTTCTGTATTTCTCAGCATAATCTAATCCATAACCAACAACAAATGCATCAGGCACATCAAATCCTACATAATCAGCTTGAATGTCTGCTTTTCTTCCAGAAGGTTTGTCTAAAAGAGTGACAATCTTTATCGATTTTGCCTTACGATAACGGAACAACTCAACCAAATAGCTTAATGTAAGACCGCTATCAATGATATCCTCGATAATTAAGATATCTCTTCCTTCTACAGAAGTATCTAAATCCTTTAAAATTTTCACTTCTCCAGAAGATACCATAGATTTACCATAGCTTGAAACATCCATAAAGTCCATTTCTAAGTAAGTATCCATTTGTTTTAATAAATCAGACATAAATAATGTTGCGCCTTTTAGAACCCCAATTGCCAAAGGAAATCGATCCTTATATTCAAGTGACAATTCTTTGCCTAATTCTTTTGTTCTTTGTTGTATTTCTTCTTCGCTAATTAATACCTTTTCAATATCCTGTTTCATTAAAATGTTTGCCTCCTAGGAGAATGTTTGCTTAAAGTATTGTAAGATATAACAAGTTTGCTCAAATGTTGGCAATATATCATAGGTAGATTTCTTTAACTTAGGTATCCATAATACATCGCCCTGTTGGTCAACAACAATTGGCCATTCATCCCTTTTTTCTCTTGGGATTTTTTCATCAATAAATATATCCTTCACTTTTTTGGATCCATTTAGTCCTTTTACCTTCATTCGGTCCCCAGCTTTCTTATTTCTAATTACTAAGGGAAGCTGGATATCCTCCAAATACATACATGTTTGATCCTGTAAAGAAGGATTTTCAGTTACCTTTCCCTTCAGAAACCTAACACAATAGCCATTTGGTAAGTCTACTTCACTGTTTAAGGACAATTTCATTTCATATGTATGGTTTTGGTTCTCCTTTATAAAAGAGAATGTACACTGCTGATACGATCTCCTTACCTTTAAACCTAAGGGAAGATCTAAGCGTCCAGATGGATGATTACTTAATAATAATTTAAGAATATCATCTGTATGTACCGCAGTTACAAAGGAAGGATTTTCATTGTAAAGATAGTTTAATATTAGTTGAATCCCTCTTCTTTGTAAAGGCAAAGGCATTTCAATAAAAGATGGAATTTCTATCACTACTTCATTTTTCATTTTATTCCATAATTTATTCATTTTTTCTAACGTTAATTCCTGCAAAAAAGCTTCATCAGATAATATCTCTTCACTAAATCGTTGAAAATGCTCGTGAACATGGTTATTCTCTTTTTTTAAAAAAGGTAATACATTTAATCGAAACCGATTCCTAGTATAATCCTGTTCAAAATTACTTGAATCAATTCTTATGCTTAAATCATGAATATGGCAGTACTCTTCGATTTCTTTTTTCGTAACACAAAGGAGAGGTCTTATAATTTCTCTGTTTGCGAAAGCTCTCCGTAGCGGAATCCCTGCTCTTCCTTTTCCTGTGCTCCCTCGAGTCAATCTCATTAAAATAGTTTCAATCTGGTCATCACCATGGTGTCCAAGTAAAAGCTTATTATGCTGGTATTTTTCCATAATATCCTGAAAAAAACGATACCTGTAGATTCTGGCTGTTTCTTCCATGCCTTTGTTTAGGGCACCCATTTTCTCTTGAATATTAATTCTAATTGCTTCACAAGGAATGTTCCATTGTTTGCATAATTCTTGAACAAATAGAAGATCATTATACGAATCCTTCCCTCGTAGCATATGATCAACATGTGCAGCACGGATGGATATATTATATATATTCCTTTTTTGAACTAGATAGTGCAGTAATGCAACAGAATCAGGTCCACCTGATACACCTATAAGAACTGAATCCCCCTTTGTTATCAACGTATTCGTTTTAATAAAATCATCGACTTTTCTTTCAAACGGTAACATTTATACTCGTTCCTTTTCAGCGAAAGTATGACCTTTCCATTCTATACACTAATTGTACCAATAATCCTCTTTAATTTATCTATTTAATTGTGACATTTTTTCTTTCTCTACATTACACTTATAATAGCTGTTCATATATATATATAAAGTATAGAAAAGATACGAGCACAATAATAACAATTGTTTCAAAAACTCGTGATGCTCTCTTCTTCTTACGTGATGTTTGCCTTGTAGGCGTCACCTGTTTATTTACTTTTGCTCTTCTGCTTGATGGAATAGAGTTTCTATTTTTCACCGGCTTCATCGTATCGTTAGACAAAACCTTTAATAGATCTTTCCTCATGTCTAATGCGGAATAATATTGACCATCTATCGCATCAAATAAAATATTTTCATAGATAGCCATCTCTGGCTTTCTGCGAATCATCCTTTTCAATTGTTCGACACCATCACCCTTTTTAGAAAACCGCGCAGGATAAAATAAGTTTATTATGACCATTGATAGAGCAAATAGATCATAGGAAGGCTCTGCCTTTCTCGTTCCTGCTCCCCAATATCCTCGATCAAAAAACTCCGTAAACTCCTTTATGGCTCTTCCACTTAATGTTGTTCCTCCAACATCAATACAACGAATTTTTGTTGGCGAATGAGTGATAATTAAATTATCTGGTTTAAGATCACCAAATACCCAACCTTCTTCATGTAACCGATGTAGATCCTGTAATAATTGCAACATTAATACACCCGTCCATGAATGTCCCTTTTTTTGAATGAAGTCTAATAAATGCGGTCCCTGGATATATTCCATTACATAAAAGGGAATCTTCATTTTTGGCGTTTCCCAATCGTCAATATCTAACAAAGAAGGCCCGAGGGCAGACCCTTGGACCTTAGCAAATGCTTTCAGAACATTTACTTCTGAAGTGACAGACATAGTGTTATCACTCATCTTTAGTGCTACAAAACGATCATTGCTTTTTGCTAAATAAACAATACCATTGGCACCAGACCCCAATAACCTCACTAAAATATAACTTTTTTTATGCCATTTTCCTGTGACAGTCGTTCCAGTAGGAAAATTAAATTGACTCTTCAAAGTATTGTTCGTCATCATTTGAAAGCAATCCCCTTAAAGAACGTTTTTTCTTAAAATATGTCATAGCTTCTTTAATAGCTGGTCCAGTTGGTGTGATGCCACCTACACTAAGCTTTGAAAAGACACTAGTCAAAGATTCAAGATTTGGAGTCCACTCTAGCAATTTTTCGACATCTTTCCTTTTCCCAGGAAATACAAAGACTGAAAATTGATTATTTCCCATTCGTGCATTTAAACTTAAAGATAGATCCAGCAAGGCTTCCTTAACTGTTGGTAGCTTATGTTTCATACTTGCACTTGTATCGACAAGAACCAACAAATCTAAATCTACTGTTTCACCCAATTCATCCACTACTTCCATTACCTCACCTCTTTGTTCGGGAGGTAATTCCTCCATAGAAGTAGACTTTCCTAAAATTTGTTTTAATTCCTTATTAACTACTCCTTGTAGAGTTTGGGTCATTGCTTTTCTCGTTACCATTTGAACCGTTTGTGATAAGATTTGCGAATAAACAATTTGACTAACACCACCACCTGATAAGGCAATTCCTTCAATTTCACTCATACCCTTTTCATCGATTACATCATTCTCCATTACACCAATGACGTTAACAGTAATCCCTTGTTCATTTGCAAGAGCTGCCATTGCAACCGGATCATCTCCCTGATTCGAGCACCCGTCTGTAATTAATAAGATTTGTTTTAATTTAGCTGTTTTCAAAGGTTTCCCCTCCCTGATTCAATCGATTCCCAATCATTTTCCTATTACCCATCTTCGACGAATTGGAGGGATTTTATACTATAATATGTTTCTCTTTTATGAAATCATTTCCTTTCCTTTTCCCGCCGGAATGGCAGCCCATTTCGGTGTATTATGTTCAAGCTTAGCCACTACAATCGTCATATCATCATCAATCATTCCGGAACGTGTTCGAATAACCTCCTCCATAATTAAATCAGCAATTTCTTGAGGATCTTTTGTCTCAATTTCTCTTATTTTTCTTCTCATCCATAAATCATAGTTTTCCACATGTTTCGGTCCTTCAAAAATACCATCACTCATCATAATCAAAAGATCTCCAGCTTTCATTTGTTCTGATACAACATCTACATCAAATTCTTGAATCATTCCCATCGGCAAGTTACTAGATTCAATTTTAATTACTTTATCTCCTCGTTTAATAAAGCTCGGTGTTGAACCAATCTTTAAAAATCTAACACTAGCATCCTGAAGATCAATCATTGCAAGGTCCAAGGTGGAAAAAATTTCATCCGTTGTTCTTAATGACAATACAGAATTAACCGATTTAATAGCAACCTTTTCTTCAATACCTGACTGCAATATCTTTTGCAGAAGACGAAGAGTTTCATTACTTTCTTGATGAGCACGCTCCCCATTTCCCATTCCATCGCTTATAGCCACTGCATATTTTCTCGTTCCCAAATCAATTGTGGAGTAGCTGTCGCCGGAAACGAATCCCCCTCCTTTAGCTGCATGTGCGACTCCTGTTTCGACAACAAATGCCTGTGCAGAACGGAAAGTGACATAGCAAAATCCATTAGGATAAGATGCACATTCTTCTTTTTGAACGATAATCGTTTCTCCTAAAATATCAGATAGCAATGGAGCGATAATTTTTTCACATTCACCATGTCCATTACAGTAAGGAATGGTCATATCAATATCTACATTCCCCACATTTAAGCTATAAATTTCCACCTGTTCAACGTCAAGACCAAAATCCTGAAGGCTATCTAGGATCATTTCTTCTTGCTTATGATGATTCTCACGTTCACGCTGTATTTCCTTTGCAAAATCACCCATTACCTCTGAGACACCAAGTAATTGCTCTGCAACTAGTTTTCGGCTCTCCTTTACCTGCTTTTTTAACTTTTGATTTGCCTGGTAAAAAGTAAGTTCCTGAAGAATCGCATCCTCTACTTTTTTTGATTTAGAGCAATGCTTATCAAGTTCTCGATGAACCCTCTGAGGTATCACCCCTTCCCCTTTATCTGTTTCATATATAACTTTTTTCATTAAATCATAGGTTTTATTAAAGTTTTTTGCCCAGCATTGCTCCTTTTTAAAACAGTTTTGACATGTCCTTTCAGTGACATTGCTTAAGAAATAATCCAATTCCTGATCCTCATGATCGAATTCCCTCCACTGATCAAATTGTGAGAAGCTCTTGGATAGCGCTTGGAAAACGGATGAAAATTGCTCCACCCTATTCACGGTAATGTCCCTTATTTTTCGGATGTATTGCTGCTGCTCCTGAGTATATTCATTTGTACCAGGTATATGTTTTGCAAGCTTTGATGTTAAGGACTTTGGGGTTAAAAACAATAAAAAAATGGCTATAGATGATTCATAAATATTAACGATCAATGGCGTCTTTACTTCCCCATACATTCCAATAAGTAATGTTGCAATAAGCAAGCCTACTGCTGTACCGATCTTTTTTCCTTCTTTTAGAAGCCCGCCTAATAAGCCAGAAAAGGCAAGTAAGCTCATTTGATAAAAGCTCGAAACATTCGCTAAGCTAAAGATAAGTCCAGTAACTACTCCTACAGTCGAACCTACTGTTGCACCAGCAACAAAAGCTAAGAGAAGTACTAAATATCTAGATAAAATATGCTCTACAGACAAATCATAAATTGTCCAACCAATGGTACCTGTTAATACAGAGGCAAATAAGATAATTAAACTAATGACTTCCTCCGTTTTTAATGTCTTTTTTCTTTTTCTTAGTGATATTAATGGAATACATTGCATAAAGATAAGTGTAAGTATGAAAGTTAGACTAGCTTCGACTGCGGCCATCATTCCATCATATAATGTGATGTTCTGATTACCTGCTATATAGAAGTATCCACATTTCGATAAAAAGGAAACGACAAATACATAAAAAGGAATTACCTTTATTTCATCTTTATGTAGTCTTCCTATCGTTTTATATATGAGTAAGAAGACAACCCCTGATATGAGTGTGTAAAATGCATTTCCCATCGAAATACTTAATGAACCTGCTGCTAAGCCAAACAAAACAA
The DNA here is from genome assembly GCF_017809215.1 of Heyndrickxia oleronia. GTDB lineage: Bacteria > Bacillota > Bacilli > Bacillales > Bacillaceae_C > Heyndrickxia > Heyndrickxia oleronia. Next base: position 72,845 of record NZ_CP065424.1, on the reverse strand, counting down.
TTGGGGACTTTTTTCTTCTCATCATGTAAACAGACGCGAAAAAAGGAAGTGAAAAAGGTGTTAAGTGAGATAAAATCAATGCCCTTCCCAATAAGAAACCTATGAGTAGCAAAACAATACCCTTTTGAAAGAAAATGACTCCTAGCTTGAGTTGAAGTCGACTCACTCCTTTAGAAAACTCCACTTTTGTTTCCTTTAGATTTACATTCCGTCCTGGTTCAATAAAGGTATGTTCCATTTTTGCCATAATTCACACAACTCCCTATCTCATTTAGTTGTTGTCTATTATAAAATGGACAAGCTTAAAACTTTGTCAAAATAGAGAAGCGAATTGAAAGAAAAGTTCGACTTTGTTCTGCGAAATGCCTAAAAACTAAACAAGTTTTTAAATAGATATGTAGTTTAGATTCATTAAAGCTTTTTAAAAACCTCACAAAAATATATTGACATAATTTAAATCGCTCTGTATTATAGAAATTGTGCTTTTAAAGTAACTTGTTTTACGGCGGTGTAGCTCAGCTGGCTAGAGCGTACGGTTCATACCCGTAAGGTCGGGGGTTCGATCCCCTCCGCCGCTATAAAAATTATTAGAGTGGCCCGTTGGTCAAGCGGTTAAGACACCGCCCTTTCACGGCGGTAACACGGGTTCGAATCCCGTACGGGTCATCATACAAAAAAGGGAATCAGCATATATGCTGATTCCCTTTTTTTATGCATCTAATTTCCTAGCAAGAATATTTTTATATATAAAAAAGGTAGGCCTAATCAATAGTCCTACCTTTTCATTACGTTCACCTGCTATATATAAATAGACAGCAAGTTAGCCACGTCTAGCACCACGGCCACCACGTTTTGATTCTGTATTACGTTTTAATGATGACAAACGATCTTCACTATCCTTTAAAAAACGAGCCATTTTTTGTTCAAAGTTTTCTTTCGCACGAAAATTATTATTTGATTTGTTTTGACGTGGACGCTGGGTTTGTGTTTGCTCCTTGGCTTTACGTATTGAAAGTCCAATTTTGCCATCCTTCTCAACATTGATCACTTTTACTTGAACTTCGTCACCGACTTTTAAATGTTCGTTAATATCTTTAACATAATTATCGGCTACTTCACTAATGTGAACAAGTCCTGTTGAGCCTTCTGACAGTTCGACAAACGCTCCAAAATTTGTGATGCCTGTTACCTTTCCTTGTAACTTGCTGCCTACTTCGATTGACATAAAAAATTATTTCCTCCTTAAAAAGATAAAAAATAAACCTTAATCTATATTATAGCCAACGTTAAAAAAGGGTGTCAATAAGACTCATCTTCTTCCTTATCTTTAGGCTTGGGAATATTAAAGATAATTTCTCCATCTTCTGATAGAAAATATTCACTTCTAGCCAGCTTAGCAATGTATTCGTCATCATTTAATTTCACGATCTCATCCTTTAACAATGCATGTTTCTTATCTAATTGAGCGATGGTCTTTTCAAGTTTTTCTTTTTCCATTTTCTTTTCACTAAGAAGGTCATTTCTAGATATGAGTGTAGAAATCAACATATACGAAATGGTTATCATTAGTAAAAAAAAGATAGCTAGTCTTCTAAATAGTAATTTTTTCCTTTTAGCCAACACTTTTTCTTTTACATGGTGCTGTGTCATATATGCATTTTGCATTGGTGCAATATTTCGCTTCGCTTTCTCACCCATTCTCATACCTCCTTTACAAGCACATCTCATTAGTAGAATTATCTCTTAAATATTTTAAGAATGGTTTGTAATCCTGATATAGTTTTATTCGTTGCTTTTTTCACAATACCTGCAATTAAATTATAAGACTTTTCGATTATTTTTTTAATGGATGTCGGAATTGCTCGCCATAAAAGATGGACTATCCAAATTATTGGTTTAAATAAAATCTTTACCATTAATAATAACACCTTAAGAATGGTTTGTACAAGGGCATAAAGGGCTTTTCCCATCCAAAAAACAACGGTTATCAGTAGAATAACTAGCCATTTTATAGGACTATAAATAATTGTCATAAATAAATGACTGATGTAATTGGCAATAGCAACAATAAGATCAATGGAAATTTCCAATAATTTAAGATAAGTGGTCTTCATTAATGCCTGATATGCTGCAAAACCACAGAGTAATGCTACAAAAATATAGAAGCGAATTTCTCCAAAATTAACCAAAAATAAAATGTAAAAGATTAATAAGCCCTGAAGTAACCAAAATAAAACATCATTGATAAATACAATTAACCGTTTTCTAGACCCTCGTTTCAAGAATCGATTATACGTATCAAGGGTGGCACCAAAAAAGCTTCCCATAGAGATCATGGCAAGCATGGTATAAAATTGGGTCGCCAAACTCATCGAAATATTTTGCTAAAGAAGCCTTTAGCTTTCTCCCCATGGTGATCGTCTAAGTATACTAAATCAAATACCTTCCCCTTAATGGATACGATTCCTTTATCGACATCGAGATTTTTCATTTGTAGATTTTGACCACGAATAGATAAGAAGCCCATAACGGTTTCTAATAAAAACTCCTCATTATCAAAGCTTTCAACTTGTTTAACTCCAGTAATGTCTAAAAGTTTTCGGCCCCTCATAATAACATCATGCTCTTGGGACGGTGCTTTATTATTTGATGAACTATCATAATATTGATTCATTTGCTCCCCCACTTTCTTACACAGTTCATAATAAATCCATTGAACAAGCTTTGTAATATATCTATGACAAGCAGTGTAAAAAAAGAACAATATGAATCATAATTGTGTGGAACATAAACTCAATGAAAGAAGAGGGGATGTTTTGAAGTATTTTTTTATTTTAAGCGGACTCAAGTTTCCTTATGTTTGCGGATATAGGTACGTTATTTTGGTCTTCCTATTTTTCATTCTTAGCTACCCAGTGTCCATATAATCTTTGTAGCTCTTTTCTCAGTGGAATGAAGAAATTTGCCGGTTTTTATCCTAACTTTGTTAGTGAAACCAATACCTTTAACACAACATTTGAGAAAAGAGCCTAATATAAAGACTGTTTTCGTATAGTTGTTGCTTTGTAAAAGCCCTACTGCCGGCTTTTACACCCAATAAATGGGTTAGCGTTCTCTTTATGGTTGCAGCTCTTTTCTCTGTGGAATGAAAGGATTTGCCGGTTTTTAGCCTATTTTTGTTAGTGAAACCATTACCTTTGACACAACATTTGAGAAAAGAGCCTAATATAAAGACTGTTTTCGTATAGTTGTTGCTTTGTAAAAGCCCTACTGCCGGCTTTTACACCCAATAAATGGGTTAGCGTTCTCTTTATGGTTGTAGCTCTTTTCTCAGTAGAATGAAAGGATTTGCTGGTTTTTATCCTAATTTTGTTAGTGAAGCCAATACCTTTGCCACAACATTTGAGAAAAGAGCCTTATAAAAAGTCTGTTTTCGTAGTTGCTTTGGTAAAAGCCCTACTGCCGGCTTTTACATCAATAAATAGGTTAGCGTTCTTTTACTGTTTGCAGCTCTTTTCTCAGTGGAATGAAAGGATGATTTGCGGTTTTCATCCTATTTTTGTTAGTGAAAGCATTACCTTTGCCACTATGTTTGAGAAAAGAGCCTAATAACAGATTCAATGTTCGGTAGGGTCTAAAATCCTCTTAATCATTATTATTCGTATTAAGTCTTTCTTCCTTTAGAATAGAATACATATTTGCAGCATCTTCTTTACGAGTTGATTCTGTAAGATTTAGTACTTTAGCTGTCACTAATTTCTGACCAAAGCGAACCTGCAGTTCATCTCCTACCTTCACATTTGAACTTGCCTTCGCAGTTTGCCCATTAATCGTTATTCTTCCTTGATCAGCTACCTCTTTTGCCAACGTTCTTCTTTTAATTAAACGAGATACTTTTAGAAATTTATCCAACCTCATCGTTGCCATAACTCTCACCTCTTATAATCCTTTTATCTTCGCCTTATTCCAAAATTGATCTAACTCTTCTAATGTGAAGTCCTGAAAAGAACCTCCGCTTTTTACCACCTGATCTTCAATATATGAGAAACGCCTCATAAACTTCTGATTAGCCCTTTCGAGTGCCTCTTCAGGATGGATGGATAAATGCCTCGCCGTATTGATCAATGCAAAAAGTAGATCTCCAAATTCCGAAAGCATATCACCCTTATTTCCATTCTTCATTTCAATTTCAAATTCCTTTATTTCCTCTTTAACTTTTTTCCACGTTTCCTCCGCTTGTTTCCAATCAAACCCATGCTTTCCTGCATATTTCTGCAAATTATATGCACGCATGATTGCGGGCAACCCTTTCCCTGCATGATTCGCTATAGAATCATGCCGATCTACTTCACCATGTTCCTTCGATTTAATTTGATTCCAGTTTTTTACCACATCATCCTCATTAGATACCTGTACATCTCCAAATACATGTGGGTGTCTTCGAATCATTTTTTCCGAAATATTCTCGATAACATCATCAATAGAAAACATTCCTTCGTCCTCACCAATTTGAGAATGCAGCATTACTTGAAGCAATACATCACCAAGCTCCTCAATCATATGATCAATATCATCTTCATCAATTGCTTCTAGTAATTCATAAGATTCCTCAATTAAATACTTCTTTAATGATTGATGAGTTTGCTTTTTATCCCAAGGACATCCATTAGGACCTCGTAATTGGGCAATAATATCCCTTAATACTGTAAACTCCTTTAATTGTTCCTTATCCATTGGTGGGACATACAAGCTCGTTAAATTATTTAACTCTACTTGTCGATCCAACTCATATAATGGGACTTTTTTAATATTTTCTTCATTACTTCCTGCAGCTGTTACAATGACTACCTCATAATCATCGGGGTACTTTTCCATTAAAGTTAATTTCACATCCGAAGCAACATAGGCATCATACACTTGTCCAATAATGAGATGCTGGGTTGAACGGAGATCATTTTTATGTAAATCGGTACCATCTAATAATTGAAAACCTTCAATAGGATCTGCTTTTACAGAAGTAAAAAGAGCATCTATAAAGCTTTGCCCCCCACCTATTTTAATAGTAATATTATTTGATGGCCCTTCTTCCAACAATAATTGTACCGTTTTCTCTGCAACTAAAGGATGACCGGGTACTGCATAAACAATTTCTTCATTTTGTGCTTCCGCTATAAGTAGATTCTTAATTTGCTCATAGACTTGTTCAAATTGATCGTTTTGTTCGTATATATCATCAAAGCTAGTATATTTCATTCCTTCTCGTTCTAGCTCCTGTACAACCGGATGCTCCTTGGTCCGTAAAAAGACATGCGCTGCACTTGATAACGTCCTGTATACACCTAAAGGAAGCTGATCAATATCGCCTGCACCTAAGCCTACAATTATTATTTGTCCATTCATCATAATCCTCCACTATTTCTTTTTATGTAAAAGATATTTACCAAAAGGAATTTCCTTCACTTCATCTTCTCTAAATAATTTAAAATACCCTATCAAATAAAGATAACAAAATCCACCCAGACAAACTCCACCTAATGACTCAAAAAGACTCCATATTCGGTTAGTGAGATGGAAGTAATCAAAAACATAAGTCCATATTTGAAGTATAAAAGCCATAACTCCAGCACTAGCTAATAGCCTGATAAAAAAACTCCCTAAATTTAGGTGTATGCCTCCTCTTTTTATTTTATAAATAGACAGCAATAAAATAAAGAACAGCGCGATAATTGTGGAAACACTTGCTCCCATCGTGCCGATCTGAGGAATCAATAGATAGTTTCCAAATACTTTTATGATCATTCCAATAATAATAAACTTAGCAGATGATAATAGATCCCCTAAACCCTGTAATATTCCATTTATAGTCAAAATCATCGAGCTAAAAAAGATAGAAATTGAAAAAACCTTTAGTACATTTGAACCCGCTTGATTTGAAAAAAGCATAGTATTTGTAGGTTCCATAATACTAATTAAGCCTATAGTAGCTCCTAATCCAAAAACTACACTCACTTTTAAGGCTAATTGTATTTTTTCTTCTAAATTCTTTTTCTGGCCATGTAGAGTGGAAGATAATTCTGGAACCAAGGTTAATGAAAAGGAAGTGGCTACTACTGTCCCTAATTGAATGAATGGCTGGCCACGGTCATAAATTCCTTTTAGTACCTTTGCCTTTTCACTAGGTATGCCTGTTGAAGTAAGCAGCGAATACAGATTAAAGGAATCAATTAGCTGCAATAAAACAAGTAGGGCTCCACTAATACAAACGGCTATGCCTTGGATAATAAATTTTTTTCCGATAAATTTAAATGCCTGCCCAAGTTGCAACGATGCTTCTTCCTTATGACGGAAATAAAAGAATAATAAAATAGCCGCAGCTAATAAACTTCCAACAACAGAACTAACGAAAGCACTCCTTCCTACCTGATAAAGAGATGCTCCATTACGAACTAACACATATGATAAAAGCAAAATACAGATGACTCGAATGAACTGCTCGACTACTTGAGATACAGCTGTTGGCAACATCTCCCTCTTTCCCTGAAAATAACCCCTAATTGTAGAAATAAGCGGCATAATTAAGAAAGGGACAGCTACTACCTTAATTAAAGGTACTAGACGACGATCTCCCATCCAGTGAGCAATTATGTGTGAGCCGAAATAAAAAAAAGAAAAAAGAATGATACCGATAAATCCCAAAATGATAAATGCTGCGAAAGCAATACTGTGAGCATCACTAGCATTTACTTTCTTCGCATCAGCCACCATTTTGGATATAATTACGGGGAATCCATAAGTTGCCAGCGCTATAGCTATTCCATAAATCGGATACACCTGCTGGTAAATATAAAAACCCGTATCACCGACTATATTTTGAAAGGGTACACGATAGACAGCACTTAATATCTTTATAATGGTTGCTGCAATTGTTAAAATTAACGCACCCCTAAGAAATAACCTCGAGTTATCTGAAGGCAATGTTATTCGACCTCTCCTATAATATCTACAAAGTAATTAGTTAAAACAAATCTTTTGTATTATAGCATAATCAGTCAAAAATAATGGCAAGACATAAAAAGAAGCGGTATGATCATCCGCTTCTTTACCTAGATTATATTTTCTTGTAAAGTATTTACCTATTGTTCCATCTGTCTTGCTAAAAATGCGGATGCTGTTTCGGCAGCCTTTTGTTCTACTTCTCCAAGTGTACGGTCCTTTGAAAAAATAATGACAGCGCCAATTGGATCGCCATTCGCTACTATTGGTGAAATAGTATAGGAAGATAGTTCTTCTTCAAATCCATCAATCAGTGATACTTGTCCTTTTTGTGTGACAATCTGAGTGGTACGATCATCCATGACCTTTTCAACAGGCGAACCAATATTCTTATTCAAATAATCCTTTTTCGATACACCCGCTACAGAAATAACAGCATCTCGATCGCATATTAGTATTTGACTTCCCAGACTGTCATATAATGCTTCTGCATACTCTTTTGCAAAGTCACTTAATTCGCTAATTGGAGAATATTTTTTAAGGATTACTTCTCCATCGCGATCCACAAAAATTTCTAATGGATCACCCTCACGGATACGAAGAGTTCTACGGATTTCCTTTGGTATAACGACTCTTCCTAAATCATCAATTCGACGAACTATTCCAGTTGCTTTCATCTTATGTTGCCTCACTTTCATCAGATGATTTTTTGGCAATGAATGATTGCCTTGGTTTTTATTGAATCTTTTCCCTCTGTTGACATTAGTATCTTTCAACAAAAAAGTTCTATACATGTGAGTTCATTTTTGAAAGCCATTTTTATAGCGACTGGTTGAAATAACCATTTCAATAGTTTAATTTCCCTTCTTTCCATCTAAATAAACATGTTTAATCCTTAGATATTCAGAAAGGGAACATGTTTTAATAATTTTCCTCAGCTTGTGGAGAAGAAAGCTTCTCTACAAACCTTTATCGGTATCATATTTACCAATATTACCTAATAAAAAAGACTGTCGAGAGTAGCTCGACAGCCTCAAGAAGTATGTTTAAATAACATGTTCCTTTGTTTTAAGTGACGAATTCACTTCCTTAATAATTTCATAAGCGACTGAAAGCCACTTCTCTTGATCCAAACCTTTTATATTCAAAGTAATTTTTAACTTATTTCCATCCATACCAAATCCGACAGCACGACCATATTTGTTCAATTGACTGACCACCTTTGGACCATCAACCTGTTGTGTTCCCTGTTCGGACATTAGTATCGTTACTTGCTGCTTTATCTGTTTTATTGATTCTAGCATCGCCTCTTGTGCATACACCTTCATTTCAGCTACTGTAAATAAAAGTCCAACCTGTGACGGGTATTCACCGAAACGATCCATCATTTCCTCTTTTAATTCCTCTACTTCCTCAAGCTGTGTAATACCTCTAAATCTTTTGTACATTTCAATTTTTTGATGCCCATCAGATATATACGTATCAGGAATATATGCATCAATTTCTAACTCAACCTCAAAAGCTGGTACAGTTGGTTGCCCTTGTCCCTTTCTTTCCTCAATTGCTTCTTTAAGCATTTGCGAATACAGATCGAATCCAACAGAATCAATAAATCCATGTTGCTGAGCACCTAATATATTTCCCGCTCCACGAATGGATAAATCCCGCATCGCAATTTTAAATCCAGAACCTAACTCGGTGAACTCCTTAATAGCTTGAAGGCGTTTTTCAGATACCTCCGTAAGTACCTTATCCTTTCGATAGGTGAAATACGCGTAAGCAACACGATTAGATCTTCCTACACGACCACGCAATTGATATAGCTGGGATAAACCCATTCGATCAGCATCAAAAACGATCAATGTGTTTACATTTGGAATATCTACTCCTGTTTCAATAATAGTAGTTGTCACAAGGACATCATATTCCCCTTCTAGAAAACTTAAAATTACCGATTCCAGCTCGCTTTCAGTCATTTGTCCGTGTGCATAGGTTACCCTGGCATCTGGCACAAGGGCTGAAATCTCTTCTGCTTTCCTTTCAATATCCTCTACCCTGTTATATAAAAAATAGACCTGTCCGTTCCTAGATAATTCACGCTCTATTGCCTCACGGACTAAATGACCATTGTACTCCATAACATAGGTTTGAACAGGAAAACGATTTTCCGGAGGTGTTTCAATAACCGATAAATCTCGAACACCTAGCATAGACATATGCAGTGTCCTAGGTATTGGTGTCGCGGTCAATGTTAACACATCAACATTTGTCTTTAATTGCTTAATCTTTTCTTTATGATTTACACCAAACCGCTGTTCCTCGTCTATAATAAGCAGCCCTAAATCATGATATTGAACGTCCTTTGATAATAATCGATGCGTTCCAACAACAATGTCTACCGTCCCACTTTTTAACCCTTTTAGAGTCTCTGTTTGTTGTTTTTTTGTCCGAAAGCGACTGAGTAGCCCAATATTAATTGGATAGTCCTGAAAGCGCTCTTTAATAGTTTCAAAATGCTGTTGCGCTAAAATAGTTGTAGGTACTAAAAAAGCCACTTGCTTTTCATCCATTATTGCCTTAAATGCTGCACGAATTGCTACTTCTGTTTTTCCATAGCCAACATCTCCACATAGCAATCGATCCATTGGTCTAATTCTTTCCATGTCCCGTTTAATCTCCTGTACAGAGCGCAGTTGATCCTCTGTCGGCTGGTATGGGAATGTTGCTTCAAATTCTCTTTGAAGGTCACCATCCGGTGAAAAGGCAATCCCTTTTGCGGCTTCCCTTTCTGCATACAGTTTAATTAAATCATCTGCAATATCTTGAACAGAGGATTGTACTTTCTTCTTAACCCGCTTCCAATCACTTCCGCCTAATTTATAAATTTTAGGCTCTTTTCCCTCTGAACCAACATATTTTTGAACAAGTTCAATTTGCTCAACCGGAACATATAGCTTGTCGCTTCCTTGATATCTCAGGTGGAGATAGTCTTTATGAACCCCATTAATAATTAATGTTTCAATTCCCAAATACTTCCCTATTCCATGATTTACATGAACAACGTAATCTCCAACTTTAAGCTCCGAATAGCTTTTTATCTTTTCAGCATTTGATAATTTTTGACGTCTAGCTGTTTTTTTTGTGCTTTTATTAAATAGTTCTTCCTCTGTAATAACAGCTAATTTTATCATTGATAGCTCAAAGCCCGTATTTAACCCACCTTCAATAATCTGTATTGTAGAGGGTAAGATTTTGCCTTGATCTTCAACTACTGCTGCCTCAATATCATAGTCCTCTAAGACACTATGAAGTTTTTTGACACGATTCTTATCACTACCTAGAAAAACAACAGTAAAACGTCCCTTTTTCCACCGAACAATTTCCGCCTTTAAGACATGCATTTGTCCATGGAAGTTTTGCATTGGTCGACAAGTGATATTTAAAATGTTTTGTGGACTCGTATTAGGGATATGTCTCAAAAATAAAGAAAAATAAATTTTTGATAAATTCGTTTGAGCTAATAATTTTGTTAAACTATGGGATACCTCAATATCATGAACAATTTGCCCTTCCTCTAATAAAGAGGTAAACCATTCCGCTTCCTCATTAACTAATTGATCATTTATTTCCTGGATACGGCTAAATTCATCAAGAATTAATATTCCCTTACCAGAAACATAGTCTAGCAAACTGGTAGACGCTTCATAGGCTAAAGATAAGTATTTAAAAAATTGTTCTGGTTTTTGACCATTTCGAAGTAATTCCAAATCATAGCCTATATTTTGAACTAATCGTTCCTTAGAAGCCTCACTTTTCACTTTTTTTAATGTTTTAGATAAACCTTTTTCAAGTTTATCTGCAATCATTGGTAGTTGAGCAGGGTCTACAGGGGACTCTGTTGCCGGACCGATCATTACTTTATCTAGCTTTTTCACTGATTTTTGGTTTTCAATTGAAAAAGTCCGAATGGAGTCAATCTCGGTATCAAAAAGCTCAATACGGATTGGATTAGCCTCTGTTAAAGGATAAATATCCAAAATTCCACCACGCAAACTAAACTCTCCAGGAGCACTCACCATCTCATTTCGACTGTACCCCATAGTATTTAAGTTTACTAATATATTTTCTAAATCTATTTCATTACCTACTTGAAAAGAAATTTGATAGCCTTTCCAAATATTTGGTGTAGGAAGGATCCTACGTAAGCCAGCCATTGGAACAATCAAGACACCTTTTGCTTTAGAAGTCAAAAAGTTTAGCGCTTCAATTCTTTGACCTTTCAACTCTGGACTAGCAATTCCAATTTCAGCGGCAATCAACTCGTTTGCCGGATATATATATAGCGATTTATCGGAGATAAATTGTTGTAAATCATCATATAATTTTTGTGCTTGATGAAGATTATAGGTCACAATAATAATGGATTGATGGACTTTTTGATAAATAGAAGCGATAAATAGCGCCCTAGAGGATCCTGATAATCCCGCTACAAGCTGTTCCTTTAATCCTGCCTCAATTCCCGTGATAACAGACCCTATCTCATCTTGCTGTAAAATAATTTGCTGTAAATCCTTCAAGCTTTCAGTTCCTCCCCTCAAAATATCTCCATTAAATAAATTCATAATCATGTATATTAAAAAGACCAAACAGAAAAATGCTTTGGATCTTTCTCCAAAGCGGTTAATGAATCAAATAATCATATTCATGCAAGTTTGGATTTCTATCTAATGCTTCTTGACAGTCTTCACAAATAGAATGAATATGAATATCTCCATTTGATTCATAGGAAACCATTTCCTGTCTTTCTTCATTTGTCAATGTGTGAAGTCCAATTTGATCTGAATAAATCGATGATCGTTCAATACTTCCAATATTTGTACCACAATGACGGCAAAAATAGTTAATCGCCATATTGAGGCCTCCTTATAAACAATGCTTTTTATTAGTATTAACCTGTTTAATAGGAGTTATTCATCATTGATATTGAATTAAAAGTCCTTCGTGAAGTCCTCTCTTTCTTTGCTATAAAGATCTTATTGAGATACAAAAATCATCTTAGAAAAGGCTTTTAATTATAAAGATTCATTACCTCAAGAAATGGTTTTTTCAACCATTCCTCACAAGCATCAGCACTTTTTCTGATCATCATTTGCATCTCTTCCCATTCTTCCTTATTAAATTTCCCTAAAACATAATCCGGGACAGATATTCCTTGATCAGGTCTGTCAATTCCTATTCGAATACGGTTAAAGTTCTGTGTTCCTAAATGAGCAATAGTGGACTTTATTCCATTATGTCCCCCTGCACTTCCCTTTTGTCGTAAACGAATTTTCCCAACTGGCAAATCCAAATCATCAAAGATCACTACCAGATCATCCACTGAAATATCATAATAATCCATAATTGGACGAATACTTTCACCGGATAGATTCATATAGGTAAGCGGCTTTAATAAAATGAACTTCTCACCAAGATTGTTAATTACTGTATATAAACCTTTAAATTTTGTTTGATTCAAAGAAGTTTGATAACGTTTAGCCAGTTCATCAATAACCTCAAAGCCAATATTATGTCTAGTTCGATCAAATTGAGAACCTGGATTTCCTAAGCCAACAATTAATTTCATTAATTACACCTCAATTTTACTATACCACATAAATAGGTAACACCTGTATGTTAAATAAGTAACATTACACTTACAAATTCATTCCTTATACTATTATACGATGTTTGTATAAAGGAAAGTGTCTAAAGTTTAAAAAGACGCAACCCCTTGGTTACGTCTACATGATTTATTCGCCTTCTGGACTTGTTTCTCTTCCTTCTACATTATCAGGCATTCCAGGTTCTTGTTCTTCTCCGGTACTAATTTCCTCCTCTTGTCGAGGAGCCAATATAGAAGCGATGGTTAGTTCATCCTCTTGCATAATTTGATAAGAGAATTTATTCCTTATCTCTGAAACGGTTAATGTATCACCAACTTGGAGAGAGGAAACATCGACTTGTATAACATCTGGTATATCATTAGGTTTTGCAGACACCGTTAATTCATGTACTGCTTGTTGTAAAACACCACCATCTTTTACACCTATACTATCTCCTACTAATTCAACCTTCACATCTGCTTCCATTTCAGCTGATAGGTCCACAGCTTTAAAATCGATATGAAGAAGTTCCTTTTTAAGGCTATCTTCCTGAAATTCACTTAAAACAACATTTTGTTTGTCTCCATCCACATTAAGAGAGATAACACCGTTTCTCCCCACTTCTTTTATTACCTTTAAAAAGTCAATTCCACTTACAAAAATAGATTTATTTTCCGTCTTATATCCATAGATCACTCCAGGTATGTTACCTAAATCTCTAAGTTTTTTTAATTCAGAATGTTGTTTTGTCTCACGTTTTTTGGCATTTAGAGTTGTTGCCATATCCCATTACCTCCTTAGATATATGTAAAGAGTCTCTAATTTATCATTCCCCAAATCGAAGGAGATCTAAACATTAATCAAGGTTCTTTTCTCAAGCATTGTTCACTATTTGAGACAAGTTTTAACTAATAACTATCGGCTGAAGACCACTACACTCTTCATTTCTCTGAGAAAGAGCTGCAATCTTCATAAGGACTGATTTAATCATTATTAGGTGTAAAAGCCGGCAGTTGGGCTCTTACAAAAACAAAAACAAAAACTATACGAAAACAGCCTTAATCAAAGAGGTACAAGGACAAAAAAAAGAGACCGTTTAAAAGTCCCTTTTCAAAATTTATCAATCAAATAATGTACTTACTGATAGCTCCTCATGAACTCGGATAATTGCTTCTCCAAGTAAAGGTGCGATCGAAAGCTCTACCACTTTGTCAGATTTTTTCTCTTCAGCTAAAGCGATAGAATTGGTCACAACAAGTTCTTTAATTTTTGAATTATCAATTCGCTCGATTGCCGGACCGGAAAGAACTGGGTGAGTACAACTCGCGTATACCTCTTTTGCCCCATTTTCAACTAAAGCATTAGCAGCTAAAGTAATGGTTCCAGCAGTATCAATAATATCATCAATTAAAATAGCGATTTTCCCTTCGATATTCCCAACTATATTCATAACCTCAGCAACATTTGGTCTTGGTCGACGTTTGTCAATAATGGCAATAGGTGCCTTTAGACGTTCTGCCATTTTACGCGCACGTGTCACACCGCCATGATCTGGGGAAACAATCACAATTTCATCATTAAAGTTCTTCTTTTTAAAGTAATCAGCTAAAATAGGTACACCCATTAAGTGATCAATTGGAATATCAAAAAATCCTTGAATTTGTGGAGCATGTAAATCTAATGTAATTACTCTTGTTGCTCCAGCAGTTTCAATTAAGTTTGCTACTAACTTCGCAGTAATAGGTTCCCTTGCTCTTGCTTTACGATCTTGTCGTGCATATCCATAATACGGCATAACAATATTAATCGTTTTAGCAGATGCACGTTTTAGTGCGTCAATCATGATTAGAAGTTCCATCAAGCTTTCATTAACAGGAGCACTCGTTGGTTGTACCACATATACATCACACCCACGAATACTTTCTTCAATATTGATTTGAATTTCCCCGTCACTAAATCTTGTAACAGAGCATTTTCCAAGTTCTACTCCAACAACTTTTGCAATTTCTTCTGCTAATTTATGGTTTGAATTTAGACTAAATATTTTCAAGTTAGGATCGAGATACTGGTTCGACATGATGGACCTCCAATTATTGATTGTGTTTTAGTTTATTTACATAGTTTTCTTTATTCACTTGTCGTGCACGTGCAATAGATAATGCTTCGCCTGGAACGTCCTCTGTAATCGTAGAGCCTGCTGCTATATAAGCACTTTTTCCAATTGTCACAGGGGCTACTAAATTAGAATTACATCCTATGAACACATCATCTTCTATTTTAGTTAAATATTTATTTTTCCCATCATAGTTCACAGTAATAGAGCCACATCCAATATTTACATTAGATCCAACTTCTGCATCTCCAATATAACTTAAGTGAGATGCCTTACTTCCTTTACCGAAATGGGTCTTCTTAATTTCCACGAAATTACCAATCTTCACTTCATCTTCAATTTTTGAATCTGGTCGAATATGTGCGAATGGACCAACTTGAACTTTTGACCCAATCAAGCTATTATGCGTGACCGATTGTCGTATAGTAGTTTGATGACCAATTACGCAGTCTTTAATTTCTGAATTTGGGCCTATAATACAATCTTCGCCAATTTGGGTCTCTCCTGAAATAAATACACCAGGATAAATAACTGTATCTTCCCCAATTACTACATCCGTTTCAATATAGGTTTGTTCCGGGTCAATAAGGGAAACACCATTTCTCATATGGTGTTCATTAATGCGCTTTCTCATTATCTTTTCTGCTTTCGAAAGTGCAATTCGATCATTCACGCCTAATGTTTCATCCATATCTTTTGTTTGATAGGCTGAAATTACTTCACCTTGTGCTTTTAATATTTCAATAACGTCTGGTAAATAATATTCACCTTGTGCATTATCATTAGAGACTTGCTTTAATGCTTTAAATAATTCTTTATTGTCAAAACAGAATACGCCTGTATTTATTTCGTTTATCGTTCTTTCTTCTTCAGTCGCATCTTTATGTTCAACGATTCTCTCAACAAATCCTTCATCATTTCGAATGATACGCCCGTATCCTTCTGGTTGATCTGTGTATGCTGTTAAAATAGTTGCCTTTGCCTTTTGTTCGACATGATGTTTCATTAGCGCTTCCATTGTCTCAGCTTGAATCAGAGGTGTATCACCACATACTACCAGTGTAACTCCCTTTTCATTGGCCAATTCACTATCGGCTTGCATCACCGCGTGAGCCGTTCCAAGTTGTTGTTCTTGTAACGCAAAAGATGTTTTCCCATCTAATTTAGCTTTTACTAATTCAGCTCCGTGACCGATAATTGTCACCATTTTATTGACATGTAGTTTCCCAATTTGATCGACTACATGTTCAACCATTGGCTTTCCACATACAGGATGAAGTACCTTATAAAGCTTTGACTTCATGCGAGTTCCTTGGCCTGCAGCTAAAACAACAGCAAATCGATTAGTCATATTTGGTCCCCCAATAAACCTTTTTATCCATAACAAAATATAACGTAATTTACGTATGATTTCAAGGTAAGCTGAAGATATACATAGATTTGTCAACTATATGTGAATATTTTCTTATTTCATATAACCGTCATGTATGTATAAAAAAGGTAGGTTTTCGAAAGATTTTGCTTTTATAAAATCCCTACTTACCCGCTGTAACACCTATAAACGCGCTTCAATGGTTCTTATGAAGTGGAAATGAAGGGGGCTTTAATCTATTTTATAAATTCAAACTTTAACTAAATAAAAATAATTTTTGAGAAAAAGAGCCGAAAAAAAGAGCCTTACTTCTTGGAGTAGGCTCTTGCTGCTTTTATTCTATTAGGAAGCTCCGGCTTCTTCAAACTCGACTTCCTCTAACTCTCCTAATCGGTGATACTCCGCCAATACAGATTCTTGAATTTTGCTTCTAGTATTGGAATTAATTGGATGAGCAATATCTCTAAACTCTCCATCTGGAGTGCGTTTACTTGGCATTGCGACAAATAATCCATTATTCCCATCAATTACTCGGATATCGTGAACAACAAATTCATTATCCAATGTAATAGAAGCAATCGCTCTCATTCGCCCCTCTGTATTAACACGGCGTAATCTTACATCTGTTACTTCCATCCTATTCACCACCTTTTTGCATAGATAGAATCTAGTTAAAGTATTCAACAGATTTTGATATATTCCTTCTTAAATTGTAAAATTTTTTAAATAATTAATAGGACTCTTGTATTTCTTAGTAAATCAAATCATATATTAATCATTTATTTACCAACAGAAATCAAAATATACGTATTTTTAAAACTTTTGCAGTAATACTCTCCTACTCAGGTGTATACATAAGAGAAAGTTGGAACCAAAAACAGGCTTATTTTGAAAGAAATCACTTTACTATATTCTTATCACAAAAATAATGCTGTTTTCCTATAGTTGTTGTTATGTAAAAGCCCTACTGTCGAACTTTACACTTAATAAATCCCCTTTAGCTATTCTTATAAAATTTCGTAGCCCTAAAGAAATGAAGGAGGGTGACAGTCTTCAACTTTTTTATTATTAGTTAAGGCTTTACCTAAATAGAAAATGTTGGAGTGCAGTACAAAAAAAAGACTATCAAGTGACAGTCTTTTAAATGCTTATTTAACTAATGCAATAACCTCTATTTCTATTTGAACGTCCTTAGGAAGTCTGGATACTTCTACACAGGATCTTGCTGGCTTATGCTCAGAAAAATATTCTCCATAAATTTCATTAATAATTGAAAAATCATCCATATTTTTTATAAATACGGTGGCTTTCACAACTGTCTCTAAAGAGGCGCCTGCTTCATGTAATACAGCTTTAATATTTTTAAATACTTGATGTGTTTGTTCTTTTATATCATCAGAAATAAGTGTCCCTTCTTCAGTTAAAGGGATTTGACCAGAACTATAAAAAACATTATTTACGACAATTCCTTGTGAATATGGTCCGATTGCTGCCGGCGCTTTTTTTGTAGATACGACTCTCATTAAATATCCCCCTTGGATTGTAAAAAGTAATTTCCCTCTACCACTCTGATCTTTTTCTCTTTCACATCTACATCCATTAGTTTAACCAATGATACATAATCATCCACTAATCTTTCTTCTGCTTCCTCAGACTCTAATAGAACGGCAATCCCTGCTAATGTAGCATTAAACTCTTCTAAAAGATTCACCATACCATTAACAGTCCCCCCAGCTTTCATAAAGTCATCAACAATGAGAACCCTTGCTCCCTCATTTAAGCTTCTTTTAGAAAGAACCATCGTCTGAATTCTTTTCGAGGATCCAGAAACATAATTAATACTAACTGTTGAGCCTTCAGTTACTTTACTATCTCTTCTAACGATGACGACAGGTACATTTAAATAAGACGCGGCTGCATGTGCAATAGGAATCCCTTTGGTTGCTACTGTCATAATAACATCTATATCTTTATTCGCAAATGACGAAGCAAGTAACTTTCCAACTTTACTTACGATTTGAGGGTTTCCTATCAAATCAGTTAAGTATAAATAACCGCCAGGCAGAAGTCTTTCGGGGTCTGCAATTAATTGGCAAAGCTCTGCAATTATTCCCCTAGCAGCTTCCTCTTTCATATGAGATATATACTTTACTCCACCTGCTGCACCGGGAATGGTCTGAAGCGTCCCTATTCCCTGCCTTTCAAAGGTTTCCTTTATGATTGCTAAATCTTCGCTAATGGATGATTTCGCTGACTCATATCTTTCAGAAAAGAAAGTTAACGACACTAGCTCCTTTGGGCGCTCAAGTAAATAATGTGTCATATCAATTAATCTTTCACTACGACGAAACTTCATATTACACCCCCCTTTACATAAATTCCCGAATAATTATTAATAATATATCACCAATGTACGGATTATGTCCATTAGTCTAAAACTAACTATTAACTATATGGAAAAGCGGTGATGCACCATTCAATTTACACATTGTTCGTTGCTTTTCAAAATAATCCTCTATTTAGTAAAACGGTCACCTAACATTCGAACTGCAAAAACCTGATCACAAAATCCTCTAAGGCCATTGTATATTCGTTGAAGGCGCGAATCGTATTGAACAAGACCAAATACAGTTGGTCCACTCCCACTCATTAGGACAGCGTCAGCACCGAACCTAAACATTTGCTCTTTAATATGTTGTACCTCTGGATGCATTTTCAATGTTACACTTTCTAAAGCATTCCCGATTTCCTTACATACCGATTGATAATTCCCTTGTTGAATCGCTTGGATCATCGCTTGGGAATTCGGATGTTGGATCGATTCTAAATTTAGATTCCGATAAACATCTGCCGTCGATACTCCAATGGATGGCTTTGCTAAAATAACCCAGCAATTAGGCGGTGCAGGTAAGTGAGTTATTTTTTCTCCTCTTCCTTTTGCCAAGGCTGTTCCACCATACACACAAAACGAAACATCAGAGCCGATTTCCGATCCAATCTCTGCAATTTCATCTAAAGTTAAGCCCAAGTTCCAAAGTTTATTTAAACCACGTAATGTGGCAGCAGCATCACTACTTCCACCAGCTAAACCAGCAGCAACCGGGATCATTTTATCAATAGTAATTGAAACACCTTGGTTAATATGGAATTTCTCCTTAAGAACCTTTGCTGCTTGAAATGCTAAGTTACGTTGATCATCTGGAACAAATCTATTTTGAGAAATGATACGAATCTCACCGTCTGTTGTTTCTGACAATCCGATTCTGTCAGAAAGATCGATTGTCGTCATAATCATTTCGACTTCATGATATCCGTCCGAACGCTTATTTAAAACATCTAAGGTTAAATTTATTTTCGCCGGTGCTTTAATAAAAATCGTCAACAGTTTCACCCACTTTAATCCGACATTTGATTTTTGACTGAAGTACTTTCTGGTGTTAAGCTCGGAAGCTTTCCAAATATATTAAGGTACTTTCTCTGTTCTTATAAGTTTGTACTATTTTACCACAAACAATAATTGCCATATAACCTCTTCACAAATATTGTATTTTACCACTATCAATGAATATATGGAAGATGTATCTGTAAATATATTGTCTATAAACTAATAATCAGTGATATCAGGATTAATGGAACCGTTCAATCTTAAGAGATATTAAAAAAGACCGAGAGATAGCCCCGGTCTTTTCGGCATGTAATTGTTTTATTCCATGAGCTTGAACCTGTCATTAGGAATGTCGATTATTGGCAAGCTGTTGTTGCGCGATTTCTATCGCTCGCTTCACCATATTTCCAGCATCCTTTGCCTTAATACCGCCCCATCCTTCTTGCTGAACGACATCATAAAAACCTAATTCCTTAGCTAATTCTTCTTTTAGCTGATTAGACATAATTCCTTTTCTTCTGCCCACTTTGAATAACCTCCTTAAACATACCTTATACATAGTATGTTCAAGCAAAAGCCTATTTATCGACTCATTTCATTTTAAATAAACGCTGTATAAAAGGGCAAAAAAACAAAAAGCAGTAAACGCATTGTCTACTGCTGCCCTAATACTATATTTCCTGTTGTTTCATCATAGAAGGTTAATTGGACCGTTTCAGTAAGCACATCTGCATAGCTGTAGGAAACACGTTCAAATGAGTTTTCCTCTTGATCTAATTCGATGACAAAAACTGATGGATAAGTTTCTGCCAAAATACCCGAACGTTCAATGGTTTTTCTTCGTCCACCATTAGCTTTCAACATTAATCTTTTTCCAAGATTTGAATCAAGGGATCTCTTAATGTCAGTTAATGTCTTTGGCATTTCGCTCCACCTCACTATGTATTAGTATAGCACAATATGTAAAAAAGGTCAAATATAAATTATTTATTTTATCAGTCAAAGGAATGTACTGTCAATACTTTTCATTCAACAAAATGACCGTTTTTTTTACAAATTTAGTTTTACCAACAAACTGAATAATATGTAGATAAAGTATATTATTTAAAAATTGCTTAATAAATAAGGCGTAGAGTCCTTGTCTACCTTGTATAATTCCGCATTATTCAAATGAAATATAATAAATCGAAGAGGCTCGAGTCATGTTGATTTATCGTAGAAAAAAATGAGGTTCGTTTGCAGATGATTAGAGGGGGCTACTCATTAACTTTGATAGCTGCATTAAATTTAATATTTTTTCATAAGAAAAAAGCTCTAATGAATATTCATTAGAAGCCTTCTCCTACTATTCTTCCATGACAGGCTTATATGGCATTCCCGTGCGCAAGACTCCTTTTGTCTCAATTCCTCCCAACCCCTTTTCACCAGTTAATGTATTACGTAAAACATCCCACACATTTATTGGTTCCATAAAGGATGTATAACTAATTTTAGCTACTATATAAACAGGATCAAGAGCATGAATATTAACTCTTAGTGGGGAGCTTGCAAAATTAGCCCCCACTTGAATTAACGATTCAAAATGAGATTGGCATGCTCCTGCAAAAATAATTAATTGATCCAAATGGGGTACCTTTTTTCTTGCTTCAATCACCGTTTTAACGAAATATTTAGAATGTCTATATGCGTTTATATCTGCCTTTTTCCCCTTTGATTTCGAATAGGAATCATGTCCTGTTATCACTAAAATATCCGGCCGATACTTATCAATTAATGGCCCGATTTGATTTGGCATATCCTTTTCATAACAGTGGATTCCATAAACTTTTATTCCTATTTTTTCATAAAGATCGATACATTTTTTTAGGTAATTAGGATCCCCATCAAGATGTAAAACACGTCCTGGAATATGAAAATAGCTAAAATCTTGATTATATCCATTTGTTGCATTGTATTCATGTCTATGTCGTAATAAATCAATATCTTGTTGGAATAGTTCAAAGGATTGCGCTTCTAGTGAACGAAATTCCCTAGAAATCTTCGACCTTTCCTCAGAGTCGATCATCACTAAGTCTTCAAAGGGAGCATCTGCGATTAATCGATAGTCCTCACCATATAAAATAGCTGTTTCCTTGCCATCTTTATTAATAATATCAATCACTCTAAATAAAAGATCACATTGATATGATTTTCTTCCCACGATTGAATTGATTTTTACACCCATGAGTTTTCAACTCCAATGTAAAGCAAATAGTCTTTTTAGTTCTAACATTAGGCTATGCATCACACATAGAATAGGTGAAAGGGGACTATCAGTAAAATTCTAACTGTTAAATTCTACTAATAGCCCCCTTTTAAAGGTATTTATTTATTTATAATAGGATATAGTGCATTACTTAGTGCGGCGAACTCTTCAATAGAAAGTGTCTCGCCTCTTCTGCCAGGATCAATTCCAATTTGATCTAATGCCTCAAGAATTTCCTCTTTAACCCCTTTGCCGTTTGGCAGCTGACTTGTAAGATTATTTAAAAGTGTTTTCCTCCTTTGTGCAAAGGAAGCACGTGTTACTTGGAAGAAAAACTCTTCATTATCAACGTTAACAATCGGTTCATCATGTAATGTTAAGCGTATAACTGCAGAATCTACATTTGGCTGTGGCATAAATACCGTTTTAGGAACTACCATTACAGTTTCTGCTTTCGTATAATATTGAATAGCAATCGACAAGGAACCATATTCTTTTGTGCCAGGTTTCGCACTTATTCGATCAGCTACTTCCTTTTGGAGCATAACAACAATTCCCCTAAGAGGAAGCCTTTTTGTTAAAAGCTGGGTAATAATCGGTGTTGTTACGTAATACGGAAGATTGGCAACAACCATAATATCCTTAATATCTTTAAATTCTGTTTCTATTAGTCCTTGTACATCTGCCTTTAAAATATCTTGATGAACAACTTTTACATTATCGTATGGGGATAATGTGTCCTCCAATATCGGAAGTAAACGTTGGTCTATTTCAAACGCTAATACCTTTTTGCTGCTTCTGGCTAAATGCTCTGTCAACGCTCCAATACCAGGTCCGATTTCTATGGAGCCAGTCTCCTTGGTTAAACCAGCACTTTCTGTAATATTTCTTAATATATTAGGGTCAATTAAAAAGTTCTGACCTAAGCTTTTTTTAAACGAAAATCCATATTTTTTTAATATTTCCTTTGTTCTCATCGGGGTAGCAATATCTTTATGCATTCTTTTCCTCCTGTAGGACTTTTTCAATTGCAGAAGCAAAATCCTCTTTACTAATTTGAAACATCATTAATCGCTTATGAAGCTGCTTTCCATTTGTATATCCTATTTTCAATAGTTCACCTAAGCGTTCTCTTCTAGCCTTTGATTGAGGGAAGCCTATTAACCCGGCAGTAATCAAATCTTCCTTCGTAATCACCTCTATAATATCCTCTTCCATCGTATGAGCATCCTTTAATGCCTCGCGAATAGCATCTGGACTAGCATGTTCAACACCAATTCCCCTGCCAGACGTTGGTCTTGCATCCTTTTTTTTAATGAAGGCATGCTTACAACCTGGCACATGATCAGATACGATTTTTCTAATCTTCTCACCTGGAAAATCAGGATCTGTAAAAATAATGACCCCTCTTGTGTCCTGAGCTAGTTGAACCTTTTCAATTGTTTCCTTTGAAACGGCGGACCCATTTGTTTCAATTGTATCTGCATCAACGGCTCTTTTAATGGCCGTGGTATCATCTCTACCCTCTACAACGATAATTTCTTTTATTTTCATTTTTCCTCCAAAATAGTGAAACATTTTTGTAACATTATTCGTCTTATATTATAAACCACCTATATTATAATTGTATTATACAGATACACACATCAAAAAAACAAAAAACAGAGGGAAGACCCTCTGCATCTAATTCAGTATTTTAATTTTAACTCGTTTTCTTCCCCAATTATAGGCTTGTGACTTATTGGAGAAAAACACATCAATTTTTTGACCTTTCATTGCACCACCAGTATCTGCTGCAATGGCATAACCATAGCCTTCAACATATACTTTTGTTCCAAGTGGTATAAAATTAGGATCTACCGCAATTATTTTCATGTTTGGATTGGCACGTAAATTAATACCTGTAGCAGTACGTCCTGAACATCCATTACACTCTGCTGTATAAGCGGTCGATGTTACATAATATTCTTTACCACCTTCAGGTTCACCTCTAGAAACCTGGGCTGTTAATACTTTTGTTCCAACTAAAACAACCTTTTCCTTACTTTCCTTTAAGGTTTTTTCAGTTAGTAATTTTCGATTAACTTCTTTTCCGTTTTCCTTCGTTACTTCATACGTTTTATGAACGATGCCATTTTCACCATGCTGTACTACTTTTTCTTGCCCTTTAAGTAAGGTAGAGTCCTTTTTAGTAGTTATAGCATATTGAATAGGTTCTTCCACTACATCGCTGACTTTTTTAACTCTGATCACTTTAATTACATCTTCTGGACTAACTTTATGTTTTAGATCCGGCTTTGTACGGTCTAATTCTTCAAGTTTGACTCCCTGTTGCTTTAAAAAGTCAGCGACCGTAGTCGAAGTTGACCAAACCTTTTTCTTTTCGCCACCATCATTTAGTGTTAAGGAAAAAGCCTTTGCAATATCTATTTTCATATTTTTGGTAATATCTTTATTTAGTCCTGGATTTACTTGATCATACTTTCCAATTTTAATCTTTTCATTTTCAAGTAAGTCCCTTATTGTATTTTCTGTCGTCCAAACCGATCGTTCCTTACCGTCAATCGCTAGATGGACTTTTTTAGCTGGTTTCCAGACAAAAGACAATTGATCTGTTACCTTAGTATCTTTTGGTAATGACAAATAATCCTCTGAGTGTAAATGAATATCTAAATCGTCTAAAATATCTCCAATCGTATCCGAGTGTGTCCTAATAACTTTTTTCTTCCCATCCATTGTCATAGCAACAGTTTTTTTCGTAGTTTCATAGGCAGTAAACGCTAAAACCCCTGCAAAAACTATGGAACTAGAAATAACAATAGTGAGTCTTTTACTACTCATTGTCCTGGAAAACAGGCTTTTCACATGCTTTAAATTCATGAAAATGAAACGCCTCCTTCTCTCCGTGAGATTATATAGACTATCTTGTCTACTGTCAACCTAATAGACTTTTAGAAATGTATTGCCTATTATGCATAACATTTCCAAAAATGAAAAGGGAGACTTATCGACATCGTTATCCTATGAGATAGAAAAGACTTGTAGAACTTTAAGTTTTTCAAAAAATATTAGACAAGCTCCCTTGGCATTCGACACCTTTAGATATCACATTATGCCGAATAATTTATTTGCATTTAAGGATGTTTGCTTAGCCACTTCCTCAAAAGATATTCCCTTTATTTCTGCAATCTGTTCAGCAACTAATTTTACATATGCAGGTTCATTTCTTTTACCTCTATAAGGATGTGGAGCTAAATAGGGACAATCTGTTTCAATTAAAAGGCGATTTAAAGGAATTTCTAATGCAACTTCCTTTGGTTTCTTCGCATTTTTAAATGTAACAGGACCACCTAACGAAATATAGAAGTTCATGTTAATGCATTCTCTAGCTATTTCAGGGCTTCCACTAAAGCAATGCATAATTCCACCAACTTCTTGTGCATCCTCTTCTTTTAGAATATCTACAATATCTTGAGTTGCTTCACGATTATGAATAACAATTGGTAATTTCACCTTTTTGGCTAATCTAATTTGTTTACGAAATACTTCCTTTTGTATCTCCTTCGGTGACTTATCCCAATGATAGTCTAAACCCATTTCTCCTAACGCAACAACTTTAGGATGTTTAGTTAATTCTTCTATCCAGATAAGGTCCTCATCTGTCATATCAATGGCATCAACTGGATGCCATCCAATACTGGCGTAAAGAAAATCATAGGTTTCAATAAGCTCCATTGCTCTATTAATCGTTGGTCGATCAAATCCAACAACAACCATCTTCTTTACTCCCGCATTTTGTGCGTTTTGGATGACTTCTTTTAAATCCAGATCATATTGCGAATCATTAAGATGAACATGTGTATCGAATAACATTTATACTAACTCCTTATCCAATATAATTTTATTATAAAAATCCTACACAAGCTTTGCATTCATTTAACATTTACATTACATTTTTTTAAATACATTTTCCTATTAACTATTTGTGAAAAATATAACTTTTTTACCAGTTAATTTCGACATTATTTTGCCATTGTTCAACCTAAAAATAGTGTTATAACTACCCATTTATTCCTCTAATGATTAAAATAACCACTCTATAAAAGAAAATTTATATACTAATTGACCAAAATTATTTGTACCTAGCATTATAACTCTATACTGGAATAATGCGAAAAAGAAAATAACATAGAGGATCACGTCGAAAATTGTTCCACGTGAAACATCTCTATGTTATACTAGCCAATATTTTTCAGATAGTTAATCCTTTATATTATTACAATTACTTTACAATTGCACCATTTGGAAGGCTTTGATCGATACTAGCAAGAGATAATTGGCCGTCTTTTGATCCAGCCAGGATCATTCCTTGTGATAGTTCACCTCTTAATTTTACTGGCTTTAAGTTTGTTACACAAATTACCTTTTGACCTACCAATTCTTCTGGTTTATAGTATTGTGCGATTCCTGAAACTACTTGACGTTTCTCATATCCTAAATCTAATTGTAACTTTAGCAATTTATCTGCTTTTTTAACGGGTTCTGCATGAATTACTTCTGCAACACGAAGTTCAACCTTCATAAAATCATCAATAGTTATTTCACTTTTTTCTTCCAACTTTTCAGTTTCCATTTCTTTTTTCTCACTTTTAACAGGTTCCCCTGCCATTTTTTGCTTAATGTATTCTACTTCTACGTCAATTTCTAATCGTGGGAAAATTGGTTCCCCTTTCTTTACCACTTTTGTACCCGATGGGATGGAGCCAAATTTATTAAGACTCCCCCAATTTTTTAATTCATCATCTTTAATACTTAATTGTTCAAATATATTCGCCGGTGTTTTAGTTAAAAATGGTTGAAGTAAAACAGCAACTATACGTAAAGACTCCGCTAAATGGACCATGACAGAAGATAGTTCTGCTTGTTTCCCCTCATCCTTAGCTAAAACCCAAGGGCTTGTCTCATCAATATATTTGTTTGTTCTACTAATTAATTCCCAAACAGATGCTAAAGCAACCGAGAATTCCATTTTTTCCATTGCTTCTTCATACTTTTGGATCGTCTCCATATTAACTGTGACCAATTCTTCATCAAAGGAATTAATAGGTCCATTATACGTTGGGATTTCACCATCAAAATATTTATTAATCATAGCTACTGTTCGATTAAGAAGATTACCTAAGTCATTGGCTAAATCAAAATTAATTCGTTCAACAAAGCCTTCTGGTGTAAATACTCCATCTGAACCAAATGGCACTTCCCTTAACAAGTAATAACGCAATGAATCCAACCCATATCGATCAATCAAGGTAACTGGATCTACTACATTTCCTTTTGATTTAGACATCTTTCCGTCTTTCATTAATAACCATCCATGTGCAAATACCTTCTTTGGTAATGGTAAGTCTAAAGCCATTAACATGATTGGCCAATAAATTGTGTGGAAACGGACAATTTCTTTACCAACTAAGTGCACATCTGCTGGCCAATACTTTTGGTACTTTGTATCATCGCTTGTTCCATACCCTAATGCCGTAATATAGTTTGAAAGTGCATCAATCCAAACATAGATAACATGTTTTGGATTACCTGGAACCTTAACACCCCAATCAAATGTAGTACGTGAAACAGCTAAATCCTCAAGACCCGGTTTAATAAAATTATTAATCATTTCATTTTTTCTTGATTCAGGCTGGATAAATTCAGGATTCTCTTCATAAAACTTTAAAAGGCGGTCAACATATTTACTCATTTTAAAAAAATAGGATTCTTCTTTTACCTTTTCAACAGGTCTACCACAGTCTGGGCAATTTCCGTTGACTAATTGGCGTTCTGTAAAAAATGATTCACAAGGTGTACAATACCATCCTTCATATTGATCTAAATAAATATCCCCCTGCTCTACCAATCGCTGAAATATTTTTTCTACTACCTCTTTATGTCGATTCTGAGTTGTACGAATAAAATCATCATAAGATATATCCAATTTATTCCATAAATCTTGAATTCCTGCGACAATATTATCTACATAGGCTTGTGGTGTTATCCCTTCTTCTTCAGCCTTACGTTGTATTTTTTGGCCATGTTCATCTGTTCCTGTTAAGTACATTACATCATAGCCACGAAGCCGCTTATACCGCGCCATTGCATCCCCAGCTACAGTTGTATACGCGTGTCCGATATGTAAATTCCCACTTGGATAATAAATCGGTGTTGTAATATAAAATGTTTTATCCTTCTCCATTACCTGTCCCACCTTATAAAATATTTTCTAATACATTTTCATGTCTCAATAGTAAGTTTAGCACCTTTGGCATTCTAAATGTCTTAATTGAAATGGAAATAAAAAGAAATTGTAAAAATTATTACGTTAGTCTTGCTATATACTAATAAAAACTAGTTCAAGAAAAGTGCCTAAAAAAAATACTCTCACCCAATGGACGAGAGCTTATTAATGCCAATTTGGGCAAACAATATACATTTCCTTACCTAAAGACATCATAGCCTCTTATATCATCAAAATATACATAAATTTTTGCTTTTCTGCAACTTTCCTACTTATATAAGTAAATTTTAAAATGAAAGTGTATAGTAAAAAGGTAGGAAATTTGTCGAAAATTATTTTTGACTTTTTAAGATTTGTAAAAAAATAGATTTTTATTCGCCGAGGAATAAATGGTAATTTTTTCTTCAATGAAGAAAAACCCTTATATATCAAGTGGTTTCAGTGTTTTTTAGAATGAAACTAGAGTGAAAATAATTATTGACGAATATGGGAATCGTTGGTATGATAGATTCAGTTAATGAAAAATATGTCGAAAAATGACGATAAAGATAAATTACAATAGGAGGAGAAACAAAAAATGAAATCTACTGGTATTGTTCGTAAGGTTGATGAACTAGGTCGTGTAGTTATTCCTATCGAACTTAGACGTACACTTGGTATTGCTGAAAAAGACGCATTAGAAATATATGTAGATGATGAAAAAATCATTTTAAAAAAATATAAGCCTAGCATGACTTGTCATATTACTGGAGACGTTTCTGATGATAATGTTCAATTAGCAGGCGGAAAATTAGTACTTAGCCGTGAAGGTGCAGACCAATTAATTAAGGAAATCCAAGCTGCTTTCCATAAGGAGTAGTTAATAGTTTCTTAATATTAAAAGGCATCTCCTATTTATATTAGAAATGCCTTTTCTTTGTTTTATTTTATTCATTTATTTACTCTTGATGAAATGTTTGATAAACTTCTCTTTTTGGTAAATTTCTCTCTTTTGCAACTTGTTTAATCGCTTCCTTTGAAGTTAATTTTTTCTGGTCCATATAATGGTTTACATGGTCAATCACGCTTATATCTGTCCACCAAGGTTCCTGTTCATTCTCCATACTTTCATGATTTCCCTCTACAACTATACAAAATTCCCCACGAACTTCATTAGCTTCAAACCACTTAATGATTTCATCTATAGTGCCTCTTAAAAACTCTTCAAATTTCTTTGTTAACTCTCGACAAAGCACAATATTTCTATTTCCAAGTACTTCACTCATTGCTTTTAATGTTTCCTTTAATCGGTGAGGAGCTTCATATAATATAAACGTTTCAGTTTTATTGTTTAAATTTTCTAATTCAGCTCTTCTTTCCTTCTTATTCCTTGATAAAAATCCATAAAAATAAAACGGTTGTGGATTAATTCCAGATGCAATTAATGCAGTTAAGGCAGCATTAGCTCCAGGTAAGGGAACAACTGTAATGTTTTCTTCTAATACTTGAACAACTAATTCATAGCCCGGGTCCGATATTGATGGCATTCCAGCATCACTGACTAATGCTACTTTTTCTCCTAAAAGCAATTTAGAAATAAGATTCTTTGCACTGATTTCCTTATTATGTTCATGATAACTTGTAATAGGTGTTTGTATATCAAAATAATGACAGAGCTTTTTTGTGTTTCGAGTATCTTCGGCAGCAATGATATGAGCTTCCTTCAATATTCGGACCGCACGATATGTCATATCTTCTAAATTTCCTATCGGTGTGGGTACAAGATACAGAATCCCTTTACTTTTATCATTAACAAAGCTTTTTTGTACTTGCATCTTTATCCCTCCTTTTTGTCATATTCAATAGCATTTCCAAATAACATCTCTTCGACTTCTTCACTATACTGATTTTCTGCTTTGTAAATATATAATGGTGGTAATACCTTTAAATCTTTACTGCCGTCCTTAATTCCTTCTACCAGTATTGTATTTGCCTCTTTTCCATACCTTGGATATACAAATCGCAGACGTTTCGGCTCTATACGATATTTTCTCATTAGCATTAAGATATCTAATAGTCTTCCCGGTCTATGTACAAATGCTGCCTTTCCACCCTGACGCAATAATTTGCTACTAACCTGAATAGCATCCTCAAGCGTACATAATATTTCATGTCTCGCAATAGCCAGATGCTCATTTATATTTTTTTCGCTTTTTGGTGGTGTCACAAAATAAGGTGGATTACAAGTAACCACATCAAATTTACCTTTTCCTAGCTTTTCAGGCATTTCTTTAATATCTCCATGAATCATGTTGATTTGATTCTCTAAGTGATTATAAGAAATACTTCGTACTGCCATATCGTAAAGCCTTTCCTGAATCTCGACCCCTATAATATTAGCTTTTGTTCGGTTACTTATTAATAATGGAATCACACCATTCCCGGAGCATAGATCGATTACCCTTCCCTTCTGGATGGGAAGATAAGCAAATCTCGCTAGCAAAACTGCGTCTAAAGAAAAAGAAAATACCGACGGACTTTGAATAATTCGTAATTTCTCAGCAAGCAAATAGTCCAATCGCTCATCATCTCTTAACTCAACCATTACTCTACCTCCATATTAAGAAAAGGATTTCCAGCTTGATAGCACCTTTCTAACAGAGTGCATAATCCCTAATATCTCACTTAAAAAGCCTTCCCAAATTTAAGGAAGGCCACTCTTTTTCTCTCTATTCCTATTGTACTATTATACCTACTTCTATATCATTGTTCTTATTTTTTATTTAAAAACGAGAGGCAAAATAAACAATCTTCATCTTTTCGAGGGCTTCCAAAATGAACATTACAAATATGAAATCCCTCTTGATATAGTCTTGCTAAGTTATCATAACCTTCGCCTATGTCAAAGTCTTTATGATTAGAATCAGCTTGATCTTCTTTTCTACTATTTTTTTGTATCGCCACATCCTGGATTATGGCATATTCTCCATTATCCAACCGGCGACGTAAATATTCATTTTCTATTTTTAATGAATTATTTTCTTCAATCATCTCGGCTAAGTTTTTTTTCAACTCACCTAACTGCTGATATAAGTTTCCAATTTGGACTTCCATATTACTGACTGAATCGAAGAACTCTTTTTTATCCATTAACTCCACCTCTACTCCGTGGCTTGGATCGATATGGCATCTTCACTTAATAATTCATCCATCGTAAACTCTAGGACACGTTCTTCTAATTGTACTTGTAAAACACGTTCAAGAATATTGAGTCCAATGACCTTGCCCAATCCTAAAGGTGTTCCTACTGTTTCACCCACATCAGGCAAAAATTCCTTAGCGGATTCATATTCATCATTTTCGTATTTAAGACAGCACATGAGTCTACCACATAGTCCGGAAATTTTTGTTGGATTTAAAGAAAGGTTTTGATCCTTTGCCATTTTAATAGATACTGGTTCAAAATCGCCAAGGAACGTAGAACAACATAGCATTCTGCCACATGGACCAATACCACCAAGCATCTTTGCCTCATCCCTAACACCAATCTGCCGCAACTCAATTCTCGTACGAAAAATAGCGGCTAAATCTTTTACAAGGTCACGAAAATCTACACGACCATCTGCGGTAAAATAAAAAATTACTTTATTACGATCAAATGTATATTCTACATCCACTAGCTTCATATCGAGCTGGTGTTCAATAATTTTGTCACAACAAACCTGATAAGCTTCAATTGCAGCTTCTTTATTTTCATCCACGATCAAATGGTCCTTTTGATCCGCAATTCGAATGACCTTTTTTAATGGAAGAACTACATCATGCTCCTCTACTATCTTTTGGTCCATAACCACCTTACCAAACTCAACGCCTCTGACTGTTTCCACAATAACGGAGTCATCTTTCTGAATTGAGAGACCATCCGGATCAAAATAATAAACCTTACCGGCCTTTTTAAATCTTACACCTACTACATTAAACAAAGGTAGATCCCCCCTGCAAATTTAAGACAAGCTGTTCCATCAATAAATGAGGATTCATATTTCCTTGTAACTTTCTTTTTGCCTCCAAAATAGCTGACATCTTTTCAGCTATTTTTGTCGGTGAATTTTGAAGCATATCTACCTCAAATTGCCTCCGTTGATCTGGATAGATTAATTGTTTGTCTCTTCCTAGCTGTAATGTAAGAAGATCTTTATAAATAAATAACAAAAGATCAAGCCCTCGATCTATTTGATTTTTTTCCTTAAAATGATTATACCAGTCCTCTTGTAATTCAACCATGGCAAATAATGAGCCTTTACCGAGGACTTCATATAATTTTAACACTATTTTTCGGGCTTGTGCAAACCACTCATCACGATCAAGCTGAATTGCTTCATTTAGATCATTTGTGAGGTTGGCTAATAAAGGAGCGGCAGAAGGTGAAATACCTTCTTCAATTAGTTTTTTTTCTAAGTGATTCAATGAAAATGGTTGAAAGGAGACGATCTGGCATCTCGAAAGAATGGTTGGCAAAATTTGTTGCACTTGCTCAGTAATTAATATAGCTGTTGTTTCTGAGTTTGGTTCTTCCAGGAACTTCAACAAGCTGTTTGCCGCATTGGTTGTCATCTTATCTGCATGCACTAGAGTATAAAGCTTTTGTTTAGACTCAACTCCTGATTTGCTAAATTCCTGTTGTAAGTTTTTTATTTGATCTTTTTTTATTGATAATCCATCTGGTTCAAGTACGTGAACATCGGGGTGGCTTTGATGATTAATTCTTTTACAGTTGCTGCACTGTTCGCATGGATTTATTCCGTCTATTAGATTAAGACAAAATAGACTCTTAGCAAATAACACACTTACCTCTTTCTTTCCCAGTCCATGTTCTCCCTCAAATAGATAGGCATGTGCAACACGATTACGCAATATACTATTTTTTAACACTTTAGCTGCTAGTGGTTGAACTTTCTCCAGTTCATCCCAAGATAACGTCAATCTAAATCACTCTCTTACGTATATATATTTAAAATTAGTCCCTTGATTTCTCCAATCTTTCCTAAAATATCTATTTGAGTTTTATCCTTTTTAATATAATCTTCGGTTAATTCCACTAAATGTTTATCAATTTGTTCAACAATACTTAATTTTCGGCCCTCACCATATTGATTCCATGTATGAGATTGTTTTAAGTTCATACCAAAATCAACTGTTTCTTTAATAAACCTTTTTACGAGGTTTTTATACTTTGTTAAATCTTTAAACGTTCGTGAGCGAGATAAACGCTCACCTGCTTGATCAATCTCAGATATTAATTTATTTAATTGTTCTATTTGTAACTTTTCATCTTGTTTATGAATGATTTCAGTAAATTTAATATTACTGGAGTTTGAACCTTTTTGATCAGGGCGTTTATTATCCAAACCCAATCGTAAATCTTGGTTTATTTTCAACATTTATACCTCCGTTAAAATTGCTCAAATCGCTCAACTGGAAGTACAAATACGGTTGCTCCACCAACTTCTACTTCCACTGGGTATGGGATATATGAATCTGCATTCCCTCCCATTGGTGATACAGGTGCCATAAGCTGTTCACGGGATTGGCAGTTATCTTTAATAACCTGCATAGCCTTTTCAACACGTATATCTTCTGTACCTATCATAATAGTAGTATTTCCTGATTTTAAAAACCCACCAGTACTCGCTAGCTTTGTTACTCTAAAATTATGTTCAACCATGGCGTTCATTAAACGTGTACTATCCTGATCCTGCACAACAGCTAGAATTAGTTTCATAAAACTCCCCTCCCAATATATTTAATAAAATCAGTCAGTTATTACTCTTTTTGTTATTATATCATTTATTATATATGTATTTGAGTATATCCCTAAATAATCCTTTAAAAAACATAAAAGCCCTAAGGAAAAATATACCTTAAGGCTTGTTGTTTATTAAATCCTCTATTTTGGATTTCACTGCACTATATACTTTATCTAATGATTGGCCAGCATCTACTTCATATATCCGTTCAGGAAATTTATCTAATAATAGTTTAAATCCTTCTCGAACTTTTGTATGGAAATCCATCGTTTCTAAATCTAAACGATTCACTTCTCTTCCCTGATTATCAGATATTCTTTTTAAACCAACTTCAACATCTACATCAAAAAAAATCGTTAAATTTGGCATTAGATCCTGTGTAGCAAATCGATTTATAGAGTATACCTCTTCAATTCCTAGCCCTCTAGCATAGCCTTGATAAACTAAGGAACTGTCTATAAAACGATCGCATAGTACAATAGCTCCATCATTTAATGCTGGGATGACCTTTTCAACCAAGTGCTGTCTTCTTGCAGCTGCATATAAAAGTGCCTCAGTACGGTAATCCATTTCTGTATTTTCTTTATTCAATAAAATTGTTCTTATTTGTTCAGCGATATTGATTCCGCCTGGCTCTCTAGTCATTACAATTTTATATCCCTTTTGCTTTAGCGCTGTTCCCAACTTATTTAACACAGTTGTTTTTCCAGCACCTTCTGGCCCTTCTGCAGTAATAAATAATCCTTCCAAAATAATAACCTCCAACATCCAATTCAAATACTCATACTATATTCATTAGTATTTACACTCTTAATCTACATAGACTAAAATTTCCCTATTTGTTAATCGCTCAATTTCACCTTGAAACCTAGCATTTAAAGTTAATAATTTATCTAATACTTCTACCGTTTCATCTGTTATGCATTCTCCTGGTAATGTAAGTGGAATCCCGGGTGGATAAGGAATAATCATTTTTGCCGCAATTCGATTAACTGCATGTTTAAAAGGAACCCATTCATACGACCTATCTTCCATTTCACTAAACGGAATTGCCAACTGGCTGATTTTATTCTTTATATCTACCATTTTATTATCAGCATTATTATTATTTAGTTTAGGTTTTTTAATTACCTCTTTCATTTTCTCGAATGCTTCTATGTATATAAATTCCGCTCCCTTTTTTAACAATGGTAATACCATTACCACTTGATGCGGATCAGCCATTTCAGTATATACCCCTTCCTCCTCTAATAACTCTTGGAACTGAAATCCCGAATATCCATTATACCGAACCATTAGTTTCAATGGGTCTTGGTTTACCAAACCTTGAATTACTGTTATACCCTCTAGAGAATTTAAATTATCAACAAATTGATTTCTTTGCCTCATTGTATACTCTATATCCTCTTGTCTATAAGTTGCTAGATAGTAACGAGCAAAATCTAGGGATGCCATTATAGGGTAGGATGGACTACTTGACTGTAATATAGAATAAAACTGTTCCACTTTCTCTAAAGAAA
>NZ_CP065424.1:17500-32500 GCF_017809215.1 Heyndrickxia oleronia | reverse complement strand
CCTCACCGACTTCGGGTGTTACAAACTCTCGTGGTGTGACGGGCGGTGTGTACAAGGCCCGGGAACGTATTCACCGCGGCATGCTGATCCGCGATTACTAGCGATTCCGGCTTCATGTAGGCGAGTTGCAGCCTACAATCCGAACTGAGAATGGTTTTATGGGATTGGCTAAACCTCGCGGTCTTGCAGCCCTTTGTACCATCCATTGTAGCACGTGTGTAGCCCAGGTCATAAGGGGCATGATGATTTGACGTCATCCCCACCTTCCTCCGGTTTGTCACCGGCAGTCACCTTAGAGTGCCCAACTGAATGCTGGCAACTAAGGTCAAGGGTTGCGCCTGTTGCGGGACTTAACCCAACATCTCACGACACGAGCTGACGACAACCATGCACCACCTGTCACTCCTGTCCCCGAAGGGAAATCCCTATCTCTAGGGAGGTCAAGAGGATGTCAAGACCTGGTAAGGTTCTTCGCGTTGCTTCGAATTAAACCACATGCTCCACCGCTTGTGCGGGCCCCCGTCAATTCCTTTGAGTTTCAGCCTTGCGGCCGTACTCCCCAGGCGGAGTGCTTAATGCGTTAGCTGCAGCACTAAAGGGCGGAAACCCTCTAACACTTAGCACTCATCGTTTACGGCGTGGACTACCAGGGTATCTAATCCTGTTCGCTCCCCACGCTTTCGCGCCTCAGCGTCAGTTACAGACCAGAGAGTCGCCTTCGCCACTGGTGTTCCTCCACATCTCTACGCATTTCACCGCTACACGTGGAATTCCACTCTCCTCTTCTGCACTCAAGTCTCCCAGTTTCCAATGGCCGCTTGCGGTTGAGCCGCAAGATTTCACATCAGACTTAAGAAACCGCCTGCGCGCGCTTTACGCCCAATAATTCCGGACAACGCTTGCCACCTACGTATTACCGCGGCTGCTGGCACGTAGTTAGCCGTGGCTTTCTGGTTAGGTACCGTCAAGGTACCGCCCTATTCGAACGATACTTGTTCTTCCCTAACAACAGAGTTTTACGATCCGAAAACCTTCATCACTCACGCGGCGTTGCTCCGTCAGACTTTCGTCCATTGCGGAAGATTCCCTACTGCTGCCTCCCGTAGGAGTCTGGGCCGTGTCTCAGTCCCAGTGTGGCCGATCACCCTCTCAAGTCGGCTACGCATCGTCGCCTTGGTGAGCCGTTACCTCACCAACTAGCTAATGCGCCGCGGGTCCATCTGTAAGTGATAGCCGAGGCCATCTTTCAATTCTCCCTCATGCGAAGAAAAAAGTTATCCGGTATTAGCCCCGGTTTCCCGGAGTTATCCCAGTCTTACAGGCAGGTTACCCACGTGTTACTCACCCGTCCGCCGCTAATCATCAGGGGAGCAAGCTCCCATCAGATTCGCTCGACTTGCATGTATTAGGCACGCCGCCAGCGTTCGTCCTGAGCCAGGATCAAACTCTCCAAAAAGATGTTTGATATAGCTCTTTATAAATAAAAGTAATTCATTGACGTTTCGTTTTGTTCAGTTTTCAAAGATCAATCACCTTTAAGCGACTTTTATATATTATCATATTCAATAATATGTGTCAATTATTTTTTTGAAATAATTATTTTCGCTTGTTTTAGCGACAAGAAATATAATATCATCAAACGATATTAAAAGTCAACCCTATATCAAAATATTTTTTTATATAAGTTCTTTTCTCAAACTTTGTTGCTACGTAGGTAAATCTTTAACTACTATATATTTATGTTGAAGACTATCAACCCTCTTCATTTTGAAACAATGCAGCTACAACCTTAATTAGATGTAAAACAAATGTTAGGTTTGTTACAAAAGCAATCAACTATACGAAAACTACCTTGATAAAACTAACATTTAAATAAGGATTGTCTAAAAAAGGGGACAGACCCCTTAATAGACAACCCCACTAAGCTAATATCCATGTTTGAATAACTGTAAGTCCGATTACACCCGGAATACCTAACAAACCGGAAACAGCTGTTGTTATAAAATTGATAGGTACATGAATACCGAACTGTCCACCAAATTGATTTAAAAAAAATAAAAATAACGCACCTATCGCAATTTTTACAGCGATTTGTCCAATGAAGCGAAATGGCCTTCCTGGTGAACCTGATATCAATAAAAGAAGAATCAGTCCAGAAATAACAGCAATCACAATGATTGGATCCAAGATTATCACTCCTTATTCTCACATTGTATTATCAGTTTATGAATGGTTTGTCCAAAAAGAACTCTACAATGCAAAAATAAGATGTCCTATCTTTTAATTCTAATATTCCTCGCCTTTGCTTCACGAAATAAGAAGAAGTACTTCATTTCAGCAACTTTTTTTTGAAACATAAGCTCTTCATTATATTCAAAACTTAAATCGACTAAGGACTTTTGTTGAATCCAATTTTCTCTTGTTTTTGTCATCAAATCAATCAGCTTTTGGTCATATTCATTACGTAGTTTCAATTTTTTATTGAACATGTGAATACACCTCTTTTTTAAACTTCTCTTCTTCCTTCTAACGCTTTTGATAAGGTGACCTCATCCGCATACTCTAAATCTCCGCCTACTGGTAGACCATGAGCAATTCGAGTGACTTTAATACCTGATGGTTTTAGAAGCCTTGATATATACATCGCTGTTGCTTCCCCTTCAATATTAGGGTTTGTTGCTAGTATAACCTCTTGTATCGTTTCATCCTGTAATCTTTTTAGCAAATCTGGAATATTAATATCTTCCGGTCCAATCCCATCCATTGGTGAGATTGCCCCATGTAGTACATGATACAGACCATTAAATTCCTTCATTTTTTCCATAGCGATCACATCTTTTGGATCTTGAACTACACAAACGATACTACGATCACGTC
The DNA here is from genome assembly GCF_017809215.1 of Heyndrickxia oleronia. Classification (GTDB taxonomy): domain Bacteria; phylum Bacillota; class Bacilli; order Bacillales; family Bacillaceae_C; genus Heyndrickxia; species Heyndrickxia oleronia. The sequence goes on along the minus strand of NZ_CP065424.1, from coordinate 29,623 downwards.
TTGTATCTTCACAAATATAACAAGGATCTTGATCGGTAATATGTCCGCATACCGAACAATAACTTAAGTTTCTTTTCGCATTTACAAGGGCTTTAGCAAAGTCTAGGACAGTATCTTCTTTCATACTCAACACAAAAAATGCCAGTCGAGCCGCAGTTTTCGGCCCTATTCCTGGCAATTTCATAAAGCTATCCATAAGTTTGGTTATTGGTTCAGGATAATGCATCATCTATTCCCCTTAAAAACCTGGAATGTTTAACCCTTTTGTAAACTGTCCCATTGTTTGATTTGTTAACTCTTCTGCTTTCTTTAATGCATCATTTGTAGCAGCTAAAACTAAATCTTGAAGCATTTCAATATCCTCTGGATCTACTACTTCTTCTTTAATATTTACTTCTACAATTTCCTTATGTCCTGATACAACTACCGTGACCATACCTCCACCAGCCGTACCTTCAATTCGCTTTTCACCTAATTCCTCTTGTGCTTCAGCCATCTTCTTTTGCATTTTTTGCATTTGTTTCATCATATTTTGCATATTTCCCATTCCACGCATCATTTATATTTCCCTCCAATAAATTCATTCTTTTATACGTTTTTCATTTAGCTTAAGTTAATGCCAAATAGATTTCACTCTTTCCCCCATCTTACACTTAAATAGGACAAAAAAGAAACCGAAAAATCATAAAAGTGGTTTTATAGGGCCATTAATCTTTTATTTCAATCAAATCCGCGCCTACTAATTTTTTTGCCTCAGCGATTAGAGGGTCTTCTGTTTGTTCCTCTTCATCCTTTGAGCCATCTTTTTGATTATGAATAAAACTTTCCCTTATACTATTCCACTGATTTTCTGGAACCCCAATCAATTGATAGGAGACACCTGTTAACTCAGATAAAATAGACGAAACTGCTTGTAAAAATTTCTGATTTTCCATCGCCATTTGGCAGTGAATTTCATATTTAAATTTCAAAACAAAAGAGTGATTTGAAGCAGCAACAGGCTCGGTTTCATTTAAAAGAGCGGACTGTGAGCGCATTTGTCTGTCATTTAAGAGACTAAGCATATCACCCCATCTGCTTTTAATTAAATTCAAATCCTGTTTCGTGGCTTCTTTCAATACATCATTAATTCTACCAACCTGAGCCTTAAATCCTTTGCCTGTACGTGGTGCCTTTTTAACTGGTTGTTGATTAACAGCTTGTGTTTCCTGAACACCGTTAACTTTTAATTCTTGTATTTCCTTTTGGAGATTTCTTATTTGATCCAATAATTGCTGTGTATCTATATCCATATCAGAACTATTAATTACTTGTTTCTGAACTCGGACTTCGCATAACTTAATGAGTGAAACCTCTAAATATATACGAGCCAAATTAGAGAATTTCATCTCTTGTTGAGTTTTATTTAGTATATCAATGTATTCATAAATTTGTTCAGAGGCTATTGTATCAGTAAGCTGTCGAAAATCCTCATCGACCATTACTCGTTCAATCGCTTCTTCTAAATTGGGAGCAGTCTTATAAAGGAGCATATCGCGAAAATAAAGAATTAAATCCTCAACAAAACGAGTTGGATCTTTTCCCTGTTGTAAAAGCTCTTCAAATACTTGAAGAGCACTAGCGATATCCTTCTTCTGTATCGACTCTACCAGTTTATTCAAATATGATTGAGATATGGAACCTGTGACGGTTAATGCGTCTTCTATTGTCACTCGCTCTTCTCCGAAAGAAACAGCTTGATCCATCAAACTTAACGCATCCCGCATTCCACCTTCTGCAGCACGAGCAATAATGTTTAGGGCGGACTCATCAAATTCAATGCCTGATTCTCGAGCAATGTGACCCATTCTCCCAGTAATATCTTTCGCTGTGATCCTTTTGAAATCAAAACGTTGACAGCGTGATATTATGGTTAAGGGAATTTTATGGGGTTCAGTCGTAGCCAAAATAAAAATTACATGTTTTGGAGGCTCTTCTAATGTTTTTAACAAAGCATTAAATGCACCAATAGACAGCATATGCACTTCATCAATAATATAGACTTTATATGGAACGACATTTGGCGCAAATTTCACTTTATCCCGAATATCACGTATTTCCTCAACACCATTATTTGAAGCAGCATCAATTTCTATGACATCAGGTATACTCCCATCAGTTATGCCTTTGCAAGCATCACACTCATTACATGGCTCAGTAACTGGGGACCTCTCACAGTTTACCGCTTTTGCTAAAATCTTGGCAGCACTTGTTTTTCCTGTTCCTCTTGGTCCTGAGAAAAGATATGCATGAGAAATTTTTTGTTGTAGGAGGGCATTTTGCAGTGTCTTTGTCACATGTTGTTGTCCCACAACGTCCTCGAAGACCTGTGGACGCCAAACTCGATATAATGCTTGATAACTCAAATGCACACTCCTCCTTTTAAGACATTATGAAACATTTCTTTCTCCATTATAAGCGAATTTCGTACTGTATAATCGAAACATTACTTTTCTCATATTATACCTTATTTAATAATAATTTTACATGATGAACAATTATTAGAGAATTATTTTATCTGTCTTTCTCTAACAGCTTTATGAAACAATAAAAATTAGTTCTTCTATATATCCCCCAGCTAAGAAACACTAATGAGCTGAACCAAATGCAAAAAACTCACCCCGAAGGATGAGTTGACTATTTATGTAAATTAACTGCCGTGCACCTTCCCTCGACTAGCTCCCATAAGCGTTACTTAAGCAGTTAGCTCGGCTCAGGCTGCCCTGCGGCACATGGAAGAGTCCACTTAATGCTGCTTCCTTCCGGATCTGACATGGTTCATGGATTTCCATTGCGCAGGACCCAAGCGTCAACACCACTTACTTAAGGCAGGCCCTACAGGATACTAGCCTCAAGAAGGGATTCAGTCTTGCTAGAGCGGATTGCAAGTACAGGGCACCGCTACCTCCCCACCTAGCACGGCAAAATTGATACCATATATTATGCGTTTATCAACGCAAAATAAAGTATACTAGTTTTTTGCAAAAAATGCAATGGATATCAAATGTTAATTATTGGATTCATTAATTTTGCGCTTTTCTTTTTCTGCTTTATTTCTTTTTCGGATATTTCTAAAAAAGTCCCTCAAAAGCACACTGCATTCATTTTCCAAAACTCCACTAACAACTTCACATTGGTGATTGAAACGTTGATCATCCAATAAGTTCATTAATGTCCCTGCACAACCAGCCTTTGGATCATGGGCACCAAATATCACTTTTTTAATTCGTGAGAGGATTATAGCCCCACTACACATTGGGCATGGCTCCAAAGTTACATACAGTTCAGCATCTTCCAAACGCCATGATCCAATTCTTTCACATGCCTTTTGAATCGCTAATATTTCTGCATGGGTAATGGCATTTTGAGTGGACTCCCTTAAATTATGCGCAGTTGCTATAACTTCACCATTTAAAACGACAACCGCACCAATAGGTACCTCACATTTCTCTTCAGCCTTTTTTGCTTCACTTATGGCTAGCTTCATAAAGTACTCATCAGCATTTTTCACAATGTAAACCTCTGTTTAATAGTTTTAGAATAAATTTTATTATATCTTAATCTGATCAAAATGAGAAAAAATCCAGATATTCAACATTTCTTATCTTATTAAATCATAAGATGAAAACAGATACTAAGTAAAAGGAGGGATAGTGTGCAAATTCATGTAGTACAACCAAATGACACTTTAGCTAGTATAGCAAGTACTTATCGAGTACCAGTAGTAGAACTAGTTACGGCTAATGAAATTCCAAATCCTGATCATTTAGTCGTTGGTCAAACCATTGTTATACCAATTATAGGTAGATTTTATTGGGTCCAACCGGGGGATAGTTTATGGGAGATTGCGAGGAAGTTCAATCTATCATTACCTGAACTCGCTAGAATTAACGGAATGTCTGTAAACCAACCATTACAAATCGGAATGAGATTATATATTCCTCCTCAGCGTAAAGAAGATGCTGAATTTAATGCTTATATAGAACCCTTTGGAACAACTGTTTCACAATCTTTAGAGAATAGTGCTCGTAAGGCTGCTCCATACTTAACTTATCTATCTCCTTTTGCGTTTCAAGTGAATCGTGATGGATCTTTAATTTCTCCTCCACTTGGTAATTTACCGATTATTGCAAGAGCCAATCAAAATATCCTTGTAATGGCTATTAATAACCAAGAAAATGGCCAATTTAGTGATGAACTAGGCAGAATATTATTAAATGATATGGAGGTGCAGGATCAGTTTTTAAATAATATCGTGAATACAGCGAAACAATACGGCTTTCGCGATATTCATATTGATTTTGAATTTCTTAGACCTGAAGATAAAGAAGCATATAATCGATTCCTTAGAAAAGCAAAAGCACGCTTTAATCAAGAAGGCTGGTTGCTCTCAACGGCCCTAGCCCCTAAGACGAGTGCAACCCAAGAAGGGCTTTGGTATGAGGCTCATGATTATAAAGCCCATGGTGAAATCGTTGACTTTGTTGTAATTATGACCTATGAATGGGGATATAGTGGTGGACCCCCTATGGCCGTCTCACCTATTAACTCAGTTCGTGATGTTCTAGAATATGCCGTAACAGAAATTCCTCCACAAAAAATTCTAATGGGGCAGAATCTATATGGTTATGATTGGACACTTCCCTTTACCCCTGGTCAGGATACCGCAAAAGCAGTCAGTCCACAACAGGCAATACAGCTAGCAGCAAAATATAATGTACCCATTAACTATGACCTAGAAGCACAAGCCCCAACATTTGAATATACTGATGAAGAAAATAAAAAACATAAAGTATGGTTTGAAGACGCCCGCTCCATACAGGCCAAATTTGACCTGATTAAGGAATTAAATCTACGTGGTATGAGCTATTGGAAATTAGGTCTTTCCTTTCCACAAAACTGGTTACTGATTGTAGAAAACTTTAATGTAACTAAACAGTAAAGAAACCCAAAAAGTTGGCATCTCTTAGATGCCAACTTTTTATTTCCATACTATATTACCTATAGTAATCCAATTTATTCCCTGTCACACCGAACAATACATATGCTAAAATAGCAATTAGCGTGTTTTTACATTGGACTATATTATTCTTATATATATATATTTGTAAGTTAATTGGTGAGGAGGAGAATAGATGGTGAATGTACCGTTTATTACGGTTGAGGGTCCAATAGGTATAGGGAAAACCTCACTCGCAAAGGCAATTTCAGAACATTTCAACTACAATCTATTAAAGGAAATTGTAGACGAGAACCCATTTCTGGAGAAATTCTATCAAGATATTGAAGAGTGGAGTTTTCAGTTAGAAATGTTTTTTCTTTGTAACCGATATAAGCAGCTTGAGGATGTGAATAGTAAATTTTTATCATTCGATAAACCAGTTGTAGCTGATTATCATATTTTCAAAAACTTAATTTTTGCGAAAAGGACACTGAAAGATGAGCAATATATTAAGTATCTAAAAATATTTGATATTTTAACAGAAGGAATGCCACAACCGAATTTGGTGATTTACATTAACGCAAGCTTGGAGACGGTCATGAGGAGAATAAAGCTGCGTGGGAGAGATTTTGAAAAAAATATTAGCTCAGATTATATTAAACAGCTTTCCTCTGATTACGAGACTTTTATGCAAAACTTTACATTAACCCACCCTAATATTCCTGTTTTACAATTCAATGGAGATGAATTGGATTTTGTTAAAAACCCGGATGATTTAACATTAATTTTAGAGAAAATAACAACAACATTAAAAGAAGGTGTAAAGATTCATGGAACTTCGAAATAAATATCAAATCCCTAACAATGCTATCATAACCATTGCTGGAACAGTTGGAGTGGGGAAGTCTACAATGACTAGCTCATTAGCTAATGCACTAGGATTTCGCACCTCATTTGAAAAGGTTGATACCAACCCTTATTTAGATAAATTTTATGATGATTTTAAACGTTGGAGCTTTCATTTGCAAATCTATTTCTTAGCTGAACGCTTTAAAGAGCAAAAGAGAATTTTTGAATATGGTGGAGGATTCATTCAGGATCGTTCAATTTATGAAGATACAGGTATATTTGCCAAGATGCATTACGAAAAGGGAAACATGTCCAAGGTAGATTATGAAACATATAAAAATCTTTTTGATGCCATGATCATGACACCATATTTTCCACACCCTGATTTACTAATTTATCTAGAAGGGTCCATTGAGGATATTTTAGAGAGAATTCAAAAACGTGGTAGACCTATGGAACAAAGCACACCTGTAGAATATTGGATAGAAATGCATAAACGCTATGAAAGCTGGATTAATTCTTTTAATGCATGCCCAGTTTTGCGGATTAACATTAGAGATTATGACTTAATGAAAGAGGAAACAAGCATCGAACCGATTATTGAACGAATTGGATATTTCCTAAAACAAACTCAATTATTGAAAAAGTAAACAGAAAAATACAAGCCCCCATTCATCGGTGTACCGTCTGTGAAATTTAATATAGTAATTTTACCTTCACCAAAATTAAATAAAGGGACAGGCTACTAACAGTTTGTCGTGGAGGCAAACGAGAAAAACAGATGGATAGATTCAATATTCACATTAAATTTTCTTTTACCTAAAAAAATCGCCATGCAACTAAATGCATGGCGTAATTTTTACACTCCGAAAAATATTAACAAAAAATTCGTTACAAAGTAACGAATTTTAATCTCCAATAATTTATGCGCGTTGTGTTTATCAATGGCGGAGGAAGAGGGATTCGAACCCCCGCGCGGTGTAACCCGCCTGTCGGTTTTCAAGACCGATCCCTTCAGCCAGACTTGGGTATTCCTCCATATCGACAAGAAATAATATATCATATTTAATCGTTAGCGTCAATATGATATTAAATATTTTTAGAGGGGATTACTCCCCTCCTATTAATTATTTTACACTAATTCGATCGACATTACGCATATATGGTCGTAATACTTCCGGTATAATTACACTACCATCTGGTTGTTGGTAGTTTTCTAAGATAGCAGCTACTGTACGTCCTATAGCAAGACCAGAACCATTTAAGGTATGCACATGTTCAGGTTTTCCGTTCAATTCCCTACGGAAGCGAATATTTGCACGTCGAGCTTGGAATGCTTCAAAATTACTGCAAGAAGAAATTTCACGATACGTATTATAACTTGGAATCCAAACTTCGATATCATATTTCTTCGCTGCAGTAAATCCAAGGTCAGCTGTACACATACTCATAACACGATAAGGGAGTCCTAATAACTGTAGAACTTTTTCTGCATGTCCAGTCAGCTTCTCTAATTCATTATATGAATCCTCTGGCTTAACAAACTTTACAAGCTCCACTTTATTAAATTGGTGCTGACGGATAAGTCCTCGTGTATCACGACCTGCAGATCCAGCTTCTGAACGGAAACAAGCACTAAAAGCAGCATAATTAATAGGTAGCTGATCTACATTTAATATTTCATCACGATGTAAATTTGTTACAGGTACCTCTGCTGTCGGAATTAAGAAATAGTCTTCACTTTCAATTAAGAAAGCATCCTCCTCAAATTTAGGAAGTTGACCTGTACCTGTCATGCTCGTACGATTTACCATATAAGGCGGTAAAATTTCTTCATACCCATGGTCTTCTACATGGAGATCAAGCATAAAATTAAAGAGTGCTCTTTCTAAACGTGCACCTAAACCTTTATAGAATACGAATCGACTTCCTGTTACCTTGGCTGCACGTTCAAAATCTAAAATATTTAAATCAGTCGCTACATCCCAATGAGGCTTTGGTTCAAAATCAAACTCTCTTACCTCCCCCCATTTACGTACTTCTACATTGTCATCTTCAGTTTCTCCAATTGGTGTACTTTCGTGAGGAATATTCGGGATAGATAACAATAAATGATCTAAGCTTTCTTCGACATCACGTAATTCATCATCATATTGTTTGATTTGATCCCCAACCACACGCATTTCTTTAATATATTCATCTGCGTCCTGTTTCTCTCTCTTGAGCTGTGCTATTTTTTGAGTCACTTCATTTCGTTTACTCTTTAATTCTTCTGTAGCGACAATAAGTTCTCTTCTCTTTTTATCTAATTCTTCAAATTTCCCAAAATCAGCAAGGTCTTCCCCACGGTGCTGCATTTTTTCCTTTACTTCTTTTAAGTTAGTACGTAAAAACTTAATATCAAGCATAAATAATTCCTCCTTTAAATAGTAAGCTATTTTTTACTAATCGTGGCATGTGATTCAAAAACAAATAAAAAACTCCCGTCCCTAAAAAGGGACGAGAGATACCCGCGTTGCCACCCAGCTTGAAAGTATAGATTCATACCTTCCACTTAATCGATAACGGTTTTACCCGAAAGTACTTACTAATAAGATAAATGCAAACGCTAAGTCAAAGAAAATTAGCCACAATTCTTATTCCATTCGGTACTTTGCTCAAGGATGGATTCACAAGTCGCCTTCATCGATTTGCACCAGCCATCGACTCTCTTTAGAAGGAACATTCTTGTTACTATTTCCTCTCATTGCTTTACATAGATTTTAACAATTAATTTACTATAAGTATTGCCTCTTTGCAACTATTTATTTAAAACTTTTTGTTTTTTTACGATGTCGATAAAATATTGTGTCAATCCACTATCCTTTGTTAACTCTGGATGGAAGGAACACCCTAGATAATGTCGATCACGTGCAGCCACTATTTTCCCTTCATGCTTGGCTAAAACCTCAACATCCTCACCAACATTTACAATATGAGGAGCACGGATAAAAACAGCATTAAAATGATCTGATACACCAGCAATAGCTAGATCAGCTTCAAAACTATCCTTTTGCCTACCAAAAGAATTTCGTTCAACCATTACATCCATTAAACCAATATGCGGTTCATCATAACCTTGAATTTTTTTAGCTAATAAAATTAAACCTGCGCATGTACCAAACATTGGTTTTCCCTGTTCTCCAAACTGTCGAAGCTTATCCATAAAATCATATCGATCAAGCAAGCGTCGCATAGTAGTACTTTCTCCTCCAGGAAGGATGATACCATCTATTTCATCTAATTGATCCTTTGTTTTTATGATTATAGCCTCTTCACCACATGCTTCAATAGCCTGTACATGTTCTCTAACAGCACCTTGTAAACCTAGTACCCCAATTTTGACCATTCTATATACTCCTTACTAGCCAAAGCCTGCAATTCTATATATACCCTTTAGCAGGATAAGACATTTGAGTTTTTTCACTCTTTTTATTTCCTAAAGTCTGTTTTAAAGTATAGTTTGTTCCTTTTGAAAAGCCAACTGCCGGCTTTTACACCCAATAAAGGATTCAGGAATTTGCAGCACCTTTCTCAGTGAAATGAGAGATGTAGTGGACTTTAGGCGATAGTTATTCGTTAAAACTTTACTTAATAGCAAAAATGTTTGAGAAAAGAGCCTTCCTAAATTAAATAAACAAGAAAAAGGACACCTTGTCAAGATAGGTATCCTTTTTCCTAAGCTTATTAAAACCAACCTTTTACCGTTGAAGTGATTCCATTCCATATATCAGAAAAAAAACCACCAATTCCACGCATCATTAATACAAACCAATTTGCTTTTTCAACCTTTTCACCAGTCACGACTTCGACACTTGCCGATTTTTGACCGTCTAGGTAACCAAAATCATTTTTACCACTATACTCAGCGGTTAACGTACCAACTTTTTCACCCTTTTTAACAGGTGCAGTTAATTTACCAGCCTTATTGAGCTTGTCCTTTTCAACATTAAAAACAGGCTTGTATAACTTTTCTTCTCCATTTTTGATTACTAACTTTACTGGATCCTTTGTATACATGCTTACCTTTTTTTCTTTCCCTTTTTCCACTGGCAATGATTCATGATTTTTAATCTTATATTGCCCTGGGTAAATTTCCTTTACAGAAAAATTAGCAAATGCATAATCCATCATTTTCTTTGTTTCATCAAATCTTGCTTTATAGCCACCTTGACCTTTACCATCCGTTGCATTTAAAACAACTGTTATCACGCGCATTCCATTTTTTTGAGCAGTACCTGTAAAACAGTATCCGGCAAAATCAGTCGTTCCAGTTTTTAAACCATCTACCCCATTGTCCTTAGATCCATACACCAAAGATGGTAACATCCAATTCCAGTTTTCCATTTTAACATCTTCACCAGGACCCGCATGGAATGTTTGTTTCGAAATACTTGAAGTTTTTAATACCTCAGGAAAATCATTAATTAAGTGAAAAGCTAATTTAGCTGTTGCTCTAGCAGACATAATATTTTCATCGGTAGGACCTGATCCTTTAGGGTGCATTCCCATTAAGTCCTTATTATTTAATCCTGTACTATTTACAAATTTATAATCTTTTAATCCAAGCTCTTTTGCTTTTTCATTCATCATCTTGACAAAGTTTTCTTCTGACCCACCAATCGTTTCTGCAATAGCAATTGTTGCTGCATTTGCTGAATAAATAGCCATTGCTTGGTATAAGTCTTTAATTTTATATTTAACATCTTTTCTTAACGGCACATTTGATAGATTTGTATCATGAGATATTTTAAAAGCATAATCACTAACGGTATATTCTTGATCCCATTTTACCTTACCTTTTTTGATTGAATCCAAAAGGATATATTCTGTCATCATTTTTGACATTGAAGCAATTCCTAGTGCAGTGTCTGGATTTTTTTCATATAATACTTTACCCGTACTTGCTTCAACTAATATAGCTCCGTCTGCATGAATATCTAAAATGTCTTCTGCAGCTAACGCCTTCTGTGGCAATTGAAATATTCCAAACATCAATGAAAAAGCCATAATCATGGCAAATATCTTTTTTACTTTTCTCTTTTCCACTAAGAACCCTCCATCTGTTTATGTATACACTTTCGTTATTTTAACATAGTTCTTAACATAATAGTAGACGGAGGATATACCTAACTTAAACAAAAAGTGGCAGGAAATGCACTTTTCAGTGTAAATTCCTACCACTTCTATCAATTTAAACTATATTATCTATAATTATGAAAGCGAATAGTTAGGTGCTTCTTTAGTAATTTGTATATCATGTGGATGGCTCTCTCTTAAGCCGGCACCAGTCATTCGAATGAATTGAGCTTCCTCGCGAAGGGCTTTCAAATTTTTAGTTCCACAATAACCCATACCAGATTTTATTCCACCAAGTAATTGGAAAATAACATCAGCAAGTGGCCCCTTATATGGAACACGTCCTTCAATACCTTCAGGAACAAATTTTTTCGCATCTTCTTGGAAGTAACGGTCTTTTGACCCTTGCTCCATCGCAGAGACTGAACCCATTCCACGGTATACTTTAAATCTTCTGCCTTGATACGTCTCTGTTTCACCAGGGCTTTCTGTTGTGCCTGCTAAAAGACTACCAAGCATTACTACATGTCCACCAGATGCAAGCGCCTTAACAATGTCTCCTGAATATTTAATTCCACCATCTGCAATGATTGCTTTACCATGCTTTCTTGCCTCAGTTGCACAATCATAGATAGCTGTTATTTGAGGTACTCCTACACCAGCTACCACTCTTGTTGTACAAATTGAACCTGGTCCAATTCCAACCTTAACAATATCTGCACCTGCTTCAATTAACGCTTTTGTAGCTTCAGCAGTAGCCACATTTCCAGCAATAATATTTAACTTTGGATATTCAGCTCTAATTTTGCTCACTGTGTCTAAAACACCTTTAGAATGCCCGTGAGCCGTATCTATCACAATAACATCTACATTTGCATTCACTAGTGCCTCTACGCGTTTCATAGTATCACTAGTAACACCTACAGCAGCACCAACTAAAAGGCGTCCTACATTATCTTTAGCCGAATTAGGAAATTCAATGACCTTTTCAATATCTTTAATAGTAATTAGTCCCTTTAATACACCATTTTCATCAACTAATGGGAGCTTTTCAATTTTATGCTTTTGAAGAATTTTTTCTGCATCATTCAACGTTGTTCCGACAGGAGCAGTTACCAAGTTTTCCTTTGTCATCACATCAGAAATTTTTATCGAGAAATCTTGAATAAAGCGTA
>NZ_CP065424.1:0-12500 GCF_017809215.1 Heyndrickxia oleronia | reverse complement strand
GTGGGCCTAAATGGACTCGAACCATCGACCTCACGCTTATCAGGCGTGCGCTCTAACCAGCTGAGCTATAGGCCCACATTTATTAGGAAACAAAAGACAATGGATAGATAAACATACCAAAGTCATGTTTTTATTCATGTATATTTTCATAGAAGGATTGAACCTTCAAAACTGAACAAAACAGAAGACGTCTGAACCACGTAAGTGGTTTTCCATATTCCTTAGAAAGGAGGTGATCCAGCCGCACCTTCCGATACGGCTACCTTGTTACGACTTCACCCCAATCATCTGTCCCACCTTCGGCGGCTGGCTCCAAAAGGTTACCTCACCGACTTCGGGTGTTACAAACTCTCGTGGTGTGACGGGCGGTGTGTACAAGGCCCGGGAACGTATTCACCGCGGCATGCTGATCCGCGATTACTAGCGATTCCGGCTTCATGTAGGCGAGTTGCAGCCTACAATCCGAACTGAGAATGGTTTTATGGGATTGGCTAAACCTCGCGGTCTTGCAGCCCTTTGTACCATCCATTGTAGCACGTGTGTAGCCCAGGTCATAAGGGGCATGATGATTTGACGTCATCCCCACCTTCCTCCGGTTTGTCACCGGCAGTCACCTTAGAGTGCCCAACTGAATGCTGGCAACTAAGGTCAAGGGTTGCGCTCGTTGCGGGACTTAACCCAACATCTCACGACACGAGCTGACGACAACCATGCACCACCTGTCACTCCTGTCCCCGAAGGGAAAATCCCTATCTCTAGGGAGGTCAAGAGGATGTCAAGACCTGGTAAGGTTCTTCGCGTTGCTTCGAATTAAACCACATGCTCCACCGCTTGTGCGGGCCCCGTCAATTCCTTTGAGTTTCAGCCTTGCGGCCGTACTCCCCAGGCGGAGTGCTTAATGCGTTAGCTGCAGCACTAAAGGGCGGAAACCCTCTAACACTTAGCACTCATCGTTTACGGCGTGGACTACCAGGGTATCTAATCCTGTTCGCTCCCCACGCTTTCGCGCCTCAGCGTCAGTTACAGACCAGAGAGTCGCCTTCGCCACTGGTGTTCCTCCACATCTCTACGCATTTCACCGCTACACGTGGAATTCCACTCTCCTCTTCTGCACTCAAGTCTCCCAGTTTCCAATGGCCGCTTGCGGTTGAGCCGCAAGATTTCACATCAGACTTAAGAAACCGCCTGCGCGCGCTTTACGCCCAATAATTCCGGACAACGCTTGCCACCTACGTATTACCGCGGCTGCTGGCACGTAGTTAGCCGTGGCTTTCTGGTTAGGTACCGTCAAGGTACCGCCCTATTCGAACGATACTTGTTCTTCCCTAACAACAGAGTTTTACGATCCGAAAACCTTCATCACTCACGCGGCGTTGCTCCGTCAGACTTTCGTCCATTGCGGAAGATTCCCTACTGCTGCCTCCCGTAGGAGTCTGGGCCGTGTCTCAGTCCCAGTGTGGCCGATCACCCTCTCAAGTCGGCTACGCATCGTCGCCTTGGTGAGCCGTTACCTCACCAACTAGCTAATGCGCCGCGGGTCCATCTGTAAGTGATAGCCGGAGCCATCTTTCAATTCTCCTTCATGCGAAGAAAAAAGTTATCCGGTATTAGCCCCGGTTTCCCGGAGTTATCCCAGTCTTACAGGCAGGTTACCCACGTGTTACTCACCCGTCCGCCGCTAATCTTCAAGGAGCAAGCTCCCATCAGATTCGCTCGACTTGCATGTATTAGGCACGCCGCCAGCGTTCGTCCTGAGCCAGGATCAAACTCTCCAAAAAGATGTTTGATATAGCTCTTTATAAATAAAAGTAATTCATTGACGTTTCGTTTTGTTCAGTTTTCAAAGATCAATCACCTTTAAGCGACTTTTATATATTATCATATATATCATTTCAAGTCAATACTTATTTTAATATAATATTTTTTGAAATTTATATAGTTGATATAAAAGACCAACGAATATTATTCTATCAGATATTATTAGCAAACACAATAACTTTTTTAAAAAAAACCTAAACTTTTTAGAAGGAAGATTTATATTGACTCTTTTCTATAGCTTTATTGATAGTTAATAAATTTCTTTATATACTTCACAATTGTTTAATTTATCAAGTTTAGGATATTGAAAGGAGCCATTTTATAATCCTTCCTTCTCATAGAGTTATCTGTTTATGAATAAACTTCCTCTATATATAACTCTCTTATCTTTTCAAGATCTATGGATTCACCGTTATTTAACTTTATTAATGGTCTCGTTAATGCATGTTGTTTAGTGAAAAGAACTACCCCTATCTCTCCATTCGATAATCTTACTCTAGTACCAATAGAAAGTTTTGCTACCATTAATGATAGTGTGTTTAAGACAGATATATCATATTTTCCAAATTCATCTATTTTCATCATTTCTATAGCTTTTAAAGGGGCAATATTTTTTTTATGGGACCGGTTAGAAATTAATGCATGAAATACATCAGCAACTGCTACTATTCGGGAAATTGGATAAAACTGATTTCCTTTTATCCCCATTGGATACCCACTACCATCTAATCTTTCATGGTGTTGAAATACAGCTAATTTAGTTTCAGGTTTTAATAGAGGACTATTTTGAATCATTTTTAAGCTCAAATTTGGATGATCTTGAATTTCCTTATTCTCTTCGGATGTAAGGACACCTGATTTGGTAAGGATTTTGGGGGATATCTTTGCCATACCGACATTTGCCAAGCAGCCAGCTAATGCTGTTTGATAGTAAAGACCCTTATCATAGCCCATTTTCTTGGCTATTAGTCCGCTAATAATTCCTACTGCAACAGAATGATCATAAATATAGTTATTCTGGTTAGTAGAAAAGTTTTGAGATGAAATAGAAATGTTTTTCTCTTCAGCCTTTTCAAGTAATTTATAAAGAAAATCCCTTACATTAGCAATATCAACTGCTGACCCCGATTGCCATTTTTGAAAATCTATTTTGTACTTCGTTACTGCTATTTCAAAATCCTCTCGAAATGATGAATATATTATCTTCTTTTCTTCCTTAGTGTCATATACACGCTCATCATTTTTTTTCTGATCATGTTTCCTAGTCAATCCTTCAATTATCACATCCGTTTTCAAGAAAGCCTTTAATACTTCTATATGTTCTGGAGTAATTATTGTTTTTTTAGGAATGATTGGTTGTCCAGTCATCCCCATCACATCTTCTGCTAAAACAGCCCCTACACGTAAGTCTTCAATCGTGACTTTCATTCTTCCCACCCCAATTTTTCAATAACTATCTTTAATAAAGGCTCTTTTCTCAAACATTGTTGCTATTTAAGCAAAATTTTAACGAATAACTATCGGCTAAAAGCCGCTCCAACTATACAAAACAGCCTTTCTAAATATTTTATCAAAAAAGAGACATCATAGCGATGTCTCTTTACAAAATTTTACTCTTTCTCTTCGTTCTCAATTAATTCGGATGCTTCCTCATCAGAATCCTCTGCCTCCGAAGTCTCTTCTTCCTTTTCAACCTTTGCTACTGTAGCTACATGTTCATCCTCACCTAACCGAATGAGCTTGACTCCCTGTGTATTTCTTCCTAATTGGGAGATGTCACTTACCGCCATACGAATAAGAACTCCTCCAGCTGTTATAAGCATAAGGTCTTCTTCTCCAGTAACTGTTTTTACTGCTATTAAGCCACCATTCTTTTCAGTGATATTACATGTTTTTAATCCTTTACCGCCACGGCTTTGAATACGATATTCAGATGCAATTGTTCGTTTTCCATAACCATTTATAGTTACAATTAGAACATCATTACTCTCATCTAATATTTCCATGCCAACTACTTCATCATCACCAGAAAGAGTAATTCCTTTAACACCAGTTGCTGTTCTACCCATTGAACGAACATCTACCTCTGGGAATCTTATTAACATACCATTTTTGGTACCTATAATAATATCTCTATCCCCATCTGTAAGTTTTACAGAAATAAGTTCATCTTCTTCACGGAGATGAATGGCAATCAATCCATTTGTACGTATATTTGCAAAATCAGTTAATGGAGTTCGTTTAGAAATTCCTCGTTTGGTTGTAAAGAATAGGAAGCTATCATCAACAAATTCTTCTACGCGAATCATTGTGTTAATCCACTCATCTTTTTCGATACCAAGTAGATTAATAATTGGAATCCCTTTTGCTGTTCTGCTAAACTCAGGAATTTCATATCCTTTAGCTCGATATACTTTCCCTTTATTTGTAAAGAACAGGATCGTGTCATGTGTCGAAGTTGTTAATAAATGTTCAACGAAATCATCTTCATTTGTTCCCATTCCTTGGACTCCACGCCCGCCACGCTTTTGGCTTTTGTAGGTTGAAATTGGAAGACGTTTAATATATCCATTGTGTGTTAAACTTATCACAATATTCTCCCGTGGAATTAAATCTTCATCTTCAATTTGTTCGACCCCACCAGAAACAATTTCTGTACGGCGCACGTCATTAAAACGTTCCTTTATTTCTAACAGCTCTTCACGAATGATTTCTAAGACCTTTTCCTCATCCGCTAAAATAGCTCTTAATTCAGCAATCAGCTTGATTAATTCTTGATACTCTTCTTCAATCTTTTCACGTTCTAATCCAGTTAGTCTTTGTAGACGCATATCAAGAATTGCTTGAGCTTGTTTTTCAGATAATGAAAAATTCTCCATTAAACCGTTTCTAGCTATTTCAGTTGTTTGAGATGAACGAATTAAGCTTATAATTTCATCAATATGATCTAATGCTATACGTAAACCTTCTAAGATGTGTGCACGTGCTTCCGCTTTACGTAATTCAAACTCTGTTCTTCTACGAATAATTACTTTTTGATGCTCTAAATAATGATATAAACACTGTTTTAAATTTAATACTTTTGGTTGCCCTTCCACAAGAGCTAATAAATTTATCCCAAATGTTGTTTGAAGCGCGGTATGTTTGTACAAATTATTTAAAAGGACATTTGCATTTGCATCTCTTCTAACGTCGATAACAACATGCATACCTTGACGATCAGATTGATCACTTAAATCTGTAATTCCATCAATTTTTTTATCTCTTACAAGTTCAGCAATTCTTTCTACAAGCTTAGCTTTATTCACTTGGTAAGGTATTTCTTTAATGATAATCGATTCTTTACCATTCGGCTTTTGTTCTATTTCTACTCGTGCCCGTAGAGTAATGGAACCACGTCCTGTCTCATATGCACGCCTGATCCCACTTCTACCAACAATTAAACCCGCAGTCGGAAAATCTGGACCTGGTATATACTCCATTAGTTCTTGAATTGTAATATCTGGATCCTTACTCAAAGCAAGGACACCATCAATTACTTCCCCAAGCTGATGAGGAGGAATATTGGTTGCCATACCTACTGCAATACCCGATGTCCCATTTACTAATAAGTTTGGAAATCGAGATGGAAGAACAACCGGTTCTCTTTCTGAACCATCATAGTTGTCCTGATAATCAATCGTATCTTTGTTTAAATCTCGAACTAATTCCATTGATATTTTTGACATCCGTGCTTCGGTATAACGCATAGCAGCTGCAGAGTCACCATCAATAGAACCAAAGTTACCATGTCCATCAACCAACATATATCGATAGCTAAAATCCTGAGCCATACGAACCATCGTTTCGTAAACCGCGGAGTCACCATGTGGATGGTACTTACCAATAACTTCTCCAACGATACGAGCTGATTTTTTATAGGCTTTATCTGATGTCATTCCTAAATCATTCATTGCATAAAGAATCCTTCGATGTACGGGCTTTAACCCATCACGTACATCTGGAAGTGCACGAGAAACGATAACACTCATAGCATAATCCAAGAAGGAAGTACGCATTTCATGACTAATATTTACTTCTTTAATATTTGATTTCGGTGTTTCAGACATACTAGAACCTCCTTTAAGAGAATCAAGCAACCAGTATCAACTGATTGCTTCTTTGTATTTCGCAATTAAATATCGAGATTTTTCACATAAATGGCGTTTTCTTCAATAAAGTTACGACGTGGTTCGACCTTATCCCCCATAAGCATCTCGAATGTTTCATCCGCTCCTATTGCATCCTCTAAACTTACTTGTAGTAATGTACGATTGGTTGGGTCCATCGTTGTTTCCCATAATTGTTCAGGATTCATTTCTCCAAGACCTTTATATCGTTGGATACCAGGCTTTGGTTGCTGCGGCATTTGGCTAAGCATTTCCTCTAATTCTCGATCACTATAAACATATTCTACTCGTTTTCCTTGTGAAATTTTATATAAAGGTGGTTGAGCAATATAAATATACCCTGCCTCTACTATTTGTCTCATATAACGATAGAAAAAGGTTAATAATAAGGTTCTAATATGAGCACCATCGACATCTGCATCTGTCATGATGACTACTTTATGATAACGAGCTTTAGAGATTTCAAAGTCATCACTAATCCCTGTACCGAGTGCAGTAATAATTGTACGAATTTCATTGTTAGACAAAATTTTATCTAAACGTGCCTTTTCAACATTTAGGATTTTACCGCGTAATGGCAAAATCGCTTGAAAATGTCTATCTCTTCCTTGTTTTGCTGATCCACCTGCAGAGTCACCCTCTACGATAAATAATTCACTTATTTTAGGATCCTTTGAAGAGCAATCAGCCAATTTTCCAGGTAAACTTGAAACTTCAAGTGCACTTTTTCTTCTAGTAAGTTCACGCGCCTTCTTCGCCGCTAAACGTGCACGTGCAGCCATTAAGCCTTTTTCAACAATCTTTTTAGCAACAGTAGGATTTTCTAGCATAAATTTATCAAAGTGCTCAGAAAAAACCGCATCTGTAATGGTTCTAGCTTCTGAATTTCCTAATTTTGTTTTCGTTTGTCCTTCAAATTGAGGGTCTGGATGCTTAATTGAGATAATCGCTGTTAATCCTTCTCGAACATCTTCACCCGATAAGTTGGAATCATTTTCTTTTATCAATCCATTTTTACGTGCATAATCATTAATTACCCTTGTCAGGGCAGTCTTAAAGCCAAATTCATGTGTTCCGCCTTCGTACGTATGAATATTATTGGCAAATGAATAAATGCTACTAGTAAACCCTTCGTTATATTGAATAGATACCTCTATAGCTATGCCGTCCTTTTCACCTTCAACATAAATAGGCTCTTCATGGATGACCTCTTTCGTTCTGTTTAGATGCTCTACATAGGATTTGATACCACCCTCATAGTGATATTCATTTCTTTTTGTCTCATCTCTTTTATCTTCAATTGTAAGTTTTAATCCTCTGTTTAAAAATGCAAGTTCCCTTACACGAGTAGCTAAAACATCATAATCATAGACAGTTGTTTCTGTGAAAATTTCTTTATCAGGTTTAAAATGACTTGTTGTTCCTGTATGATCTGTTTCACCAATTATTTTTAAATCAAAACAAGGAACTCCTCGTTCATATTTTTGATAGTGGATTTTCCCATCACGATGAACATATACTTCAAATTCACTAGATAAGGCATTAACAACAGAGGCGCCCACACCATGTAGTCCACCAGATACTTTGTATCCTCCGCCGCCAAATTTACCTCCAGCGTGAAGAACTGTATGAATAACTTCAACAGCAGGTCTACCCATTTTTTCATGAATACCTACTGGAATTCCACGTCCATTATCAATAACTTTTATACTATTATCGTTTTCAATAACAATATTTATTTCATCACAAAATCCAGCTAAGGCTTCATCAATACTATTATCCACAATTTCCCAAACTAAATGATGAAGACCTTTACTACTTGTGGATCCAATATACATACCTGGACGCTTACGAACGGCTTCCAGTCCTTCAAGAACCTGTATCTGATTTTCATCATAGGATTGTCCTTGCACTTGTTCTTGTTCCATTGGCACTTGAATTCACCTACATTTCCAAAATTTATATTAAAAAGAGTTTTTACTTTTCTCTTAACTTAGTCGTTTTACGAGTGTACCTGAGGCTAAAGGGGAGAGATAATGTTGATGATCGGTAATAACTATGGATTTGAAATCACCTTTTGAAAGATTCAGCATCTTTTTCTTTTCGTTCTTTTGTAGAAATTCTTGAAAAATAGCAGAATCAATGACTGATCCTTTATCCAAAATAGCGATTATTTCATCAGTGCGAACCATTACATCTTCCCCTACATGCAAATACATGTTTACACACCTCACTTTATACGTGACATAAATCCCGCCTCAACTGAAAATGTTGAAGCATCCTTTAATGTTTGATGATCAATACCATCAACACTTGTTGTTGTAACAAAGGTTTGAACCTTTCCTTGGATGGTGTTTAATAAATGCGATTGACGGTAATCATCTAATTCAGATAGAACATCATCTAACAATAAAATTGGATATTCTCCAATTTCTGAATGAATCAACTCAATTTCTGCCAGTTTTAAGGATAATGCAGTCGTTCGTTGTTGCCCTTGCGAACCAAAGGTTTGTACGTCCCGATTATTGACATTAAAAATTAGTTCATCACGATGTGGTCCTATTAGTGTAACTCCCCGCTCAATTTCCCTTTTACGATTTAAGGAAATCCTTTCTTCCATTTCTTTTAATAGGTTTGACGAATCTAAGTCTTCTGATACATTGATTGAAGGTTTATACTGTATTTCCAGCGTTTCAAGCCCCCGGGAAATACCTGTGTGAATAGGCCTTGCCCATTCTTCAAGTAGTCGAATAAACTCAAACCTTTTCTTTATAACCTTTATAGCAATTTGTAAAAACTGTTCAGTTAGAACATCAAGCATCGTTTCATCTTTTTGCTTTTGCATTTGGAGTTGTTTAAGATAATGATTTCGTTGCTGCAAAATTTTTTGATACTGACTGATATCATGCAAATAGACTGGTGATACTTGACCAATTTCCATATCAATAAAACGACGCCTAACTTGAGGGCTCCCTTTTACTAAATGGAGATCTTCAGGCGCAAACATGACAACATTCATATTACCAACATACTGGCTTAATTTCTGTTGTTCTATATGATTAAATTTTGCTTTTTTCCCCTTTTTGGAAATGATTAATTCTAATGGGATTGAACCATTAAGTTTTTTTATCCTACCTTTTATTTTAGCATATTCTTGATCCCAGCGGATTAAATCTTTATCATTTGATGTCCGATGTGATTTAGCCATTGCTAAAACATAAATAGATTCCATGACATTGGTTTTACCTTGAGCATTTTCTCCAAGGATAACATTTACATTGTTTTCAAAGGAAATAGACAATGTTTCATAGTTACGGTAATTTTTTAGTTCTAATTCTTCAATATGCATTGATTAACATCCTTTACATGTACCCCCACATAATCATTTAATGGGAGACAACAAAGATACCGAACCCCGGTATTTCTATACGGTCACCTACAGATAGTTTTCTACCTCTTCTTTGATCTTGTTCTCCGTTTACAAATACATCATGTTCACTCAAAAACCATTTAGCCATACCACCACTTTGAATGATTTCCGCTAATTTTAAAAATTGACCTAAAGTGATTATATCCGTTTCAATTATTACATTTTTTTCCATGTTATCACTCTTTTCCGCTTCAATATTCCCTAATTTATAATTTTACTAAATAAATGAAATTAATACAATGCTCCTAGAATTAGGCTTTTTTATTAGTTATCCACATGTGGATGAATGGAATATATTCTATCCATCTCACATAAATTGTGGATAGAACAATTAAAAAATTAAGCGACCCTTTTAACTGAGGGCCGCTGTTTCTCTATATTGATTATTAATATGTTCTCACTGGTAAAATTAGTTGCAAAATTGATTCATCATTAATTGGGTGAATAATAAATGGTCTCATTGCACCAGTAAAACTAATTCGAATCTCAAATCCTTCAAGTGCTTTAAGAGCATCCATCATATATTTGGCACTAAAGGATATCTTTAAATCTTCTCCATCAATTGATTCACTTTGAACTTGTTCAATAACTTTACCAACCTCTGGTGTATTTGATGAAATTTCAATGATACCTGAATTTAAAGTTGTGAGCTTAACTACATTTGGATTTCTCCCTTCTCTTGCTAAAAGGGAAGCACGATCTATAGCTTGTAAAAATTCTTTTGTATTTATCACGAGATCTGTTTTGCTTTCTGTTGGGATTAACCTTGATGTATCAGGATAATTCCCTTCTAACAAGCGGGAGAAAAATAATAAATGTTTAGCTTTAAATAATATTTGATTTTCAGTAATAACAATTTCTACAGGTTCACTTGTATCATCTAAAATTTTATTCAATTCATTTAAACTTTTACCAGGAATGACAATATTGTAGTCTGCATCATTCGTATATTCAATTGCAGCAGAACGCATTGCTAGACGATGACTATCTGTAGCAATACAGGTTAAATTTCCTGAATCTACTTTCCAATTTACCCCAGTGAGTATAGGTCTAGTTTCTGATGTTGATACGGCAAATACAGTTTGTCTTGTAAGATTTTTTAATATATCTGTTGGGATTTTAATTACATTCTCTTCAGATACTTGTGGTAAATGAGGATATTCTTCAGGATCTAAACCATTTAAGTTAAATTCTGACTTTCCTGAACGTATAACTGTTTGTAATTGATTAATGACTTCAATTTCAATTGTATCCATAGGTAATTTTTTAACAATTTCACTAAAAAATTTAGCTTGTAATACAATTCCACCAGGTGTAAAAATCTCAACTAATTGATTTCCATCTTCTTCATTCGGAATAAATGATTCAATTGATACGTCTGAATCACTTCCAGTTAATGTTACACCTTCAGACGTTGCAGTAATTTTTATTCCTGTAAGAATCGGAATAGTTGTTCTTGGACTAATAGCTTTCATTACATCTTGAACACTTTGAATAAGACGATCACGTTGTATTGAGAATTTCATAATGGTCCCCCCGCAATTTATTTTAATCAGCAAATGATAGTATATTAATTATCTTTTAAAAAATCGTAGTAATAGTAATAGGCCCTGTTAATATGTGGATAACTTCAATAATCAAAGGAAAGACAGCCTATCCACATGTGGACAGACTGTGCATATTTCAAGTAAAGTTATTCACATTTTCCCCAAAAAATAATTGGTTAAAACTTTTTCTTATCCTTTTAGTAAACTTTTAATCTCTTGAATTTTTTTCTCAAGCTGAGAATCAGTTAAAAGTAATTTTGATATTTTTTCATGTGCATGTATGACAGTTGTATGATCACGTCCACCAAACTCTTCGCCAATTTTAGGAAGTGATGAATCGGTTAGTTCTCTAGATAAATACATTGCAATTTGACGAGGAAAGGCAACTGATTTAGTACGTTTCTTTGCTTTAAAATCATCTAATTTTATATTGTATTCTTCTCCAACCAATTTTTGAATATCATGAATCGTGATTACTTTAGGTTTTGAACTAGGAATAATATCTTTTAGTGCATCCGCAGCTAAGTCTGCATTGATATCTTTATTGATCAATGAGGAGTAGGCAACTACACGGATTAAAGCACCTTCTAGTTCTCGAATATTTGAATCGATTTGATTAGCAATATAAAGCATAACTTCATTAGGAATATCTAAACCGTCAGCTTTTGCTTTTTTTCGTAAAATAGCAATTCTTGTTTCGAGATCAGGTGGAGTAATATCTGTAATAAGTCCCCATTCAAAGCGTGATCTTAAACGATCCTCTAATGTTGGTATTTCTTTAGGTGGGCGATCACTTGATATAACAATTTGTTTGCTTTCTTCATGTAGGGCATTAAAAGTATGGAAAAATTCTTCTTGAGTTGATTCTTTTCCGGCAAGAAACTGAATATCATCTATTAGGAGAATATCAACATTTCGATATTTATTACGGAAATTTTCCGCTTTGTTATCTCGTATTGAGTTAATAAACTCATTAGTAAATTTTTCTGAGGATAAATATACAACTTTTGCAGATGGATTGTGTTCAATCACATAGTGGCCTATAGCATGCATTAAATGGGTTTTTCCAAGACCTACACCCCCATAAATGAAAAAGGGATTATAGGCTTTTGCGGGTGCCTCTGCTACCGCAAGTGATGCTGCATGTGCAAATCGATTCCCTGAACCAATGACAAATGTTTCAAATGTATATTTTGGATTAAGCATATTTTGAAATAATTCTGTCGGTTCCTCTGTTTTAGGGCCAATTTGTGGTGTACTCCTCATTTGAATATCCTCATCATCTTGATTTTGAGGAATAATAAATTTTACAGTTAGCTCTTCGCCTGTTATTTCATAGAGGACTTCTGAAATTAACGGGACATAACGACCTTCTAGCCAATCTCTAGCAAAATCATTAGGTACTGAAACGATAAATGTATTTCCTTTTAATGAATGTGCCTTTGTTGACTTGAGCCAAGTCTCAAAGCTGGGCTTACTGATCTTTTTTTCAATTATTGATAAAGCTTTATTCCAAAGATCAGCTATATTTTCCAA